>JAYUUW010000394.1:0-9973 GCA_043754665.1 Anaerolineales bacterium
GCCGCCCAATCCAGGCGCACCGGCAGCCCCAGCGCATCGGTCTTACCCGTGGTCGCGCCGTACAGCGCATGGGCGCGCACCGCGCCATCGTCGCGGCCGTGCATGGCCTCGGGCAGGCCGCCGTGCGCCACCACCAGCCGGCCGCCGTCGAGCACATAGTGGCTCGGGCAGCGATCGAGATACGCCAACACCCGCTCGCGAAAGGCCGGCGTGGTCTTGGCCAACTGCGCCACGCTCTCGGCCAGGCCGTTGGTCAGGCGGACGTTCTTGCCTCGCAGGTGGCGCAGCAGCTTGGCGTCGTGGTTGCCGAGCACGCACAGCGCCGTGCCGGCGGCGGCCATAGCCAGCACCAGCCGCAGCACGCCAGCGATGGCCGGGCCGCGATCGACCAGGTCGCCCACAAAGACGGCGGTACGGCCGGGCGGCGGGGTCACCGCCTCGCCCACCCCGTAGCCCAACAACGCCAGCAGCGCGCGCAGCTCGTCCAGGCAGCCGTGCACATCGCCAATGATGTCAAACGGGCCGGTCAGCTCCGGGCGGTTAGGCGGCAGGGCGGCCGTAGCCATGGCGGCGCACCGCGCTAAGGGGCCGACTGGGCGCAGCGCACCCCAAAAGCATCGCGCGATTCGTTGGGGCCGTAGAACAGCCGCACCGAGGTGGTCACCTCTTCCGGCCGGCCGTTCCAGTTGCCGCCGCGCAGGGGGCGGCAGTCGCCGCCGGGGCAGCCGGTTTGCTCGGGGCCACGCGGGTTGCGCTCTGGCGAGACGGCGTAATAGCCGGGGTCATACCAGTCGGACACCCACTCCGACACGTTGCCGGCCATGTCGAGCGCGCCGTAGGGGCTGACGCCGGTCGGGTATTGGCCCACCGGCACCGTGTCGTTGAAGCCCGAGGCCTGAAAGTTCAGCCGCGTTGGGTCGGCCGGATCGTTGCCCCAGGGATACAGCCGCGCATCCGCGCCGCGCGCCGCCTTCTCCCACTCGGCCTCAGTCGGCAGCCGCCGCCCGGTCCACTCGCAGTAGGCGCGGGCCTGGGGCCAACTCACGAAGATCACCGGATGGCTGGCGAACTCGGGGTTCTCGAAGTAGCTGTCGTGCGTCACCGAGCGCAGCTCCAGCGGCACCGAACAGATGCCGGCCTGCACACACTGCGTGTACTGCGCCACGGTCACTTCGGTGCGGTCGATCCAAAAGGCATCCAGATCCACCGCGTGGAACGGCGCCTGGTCGGGCGCGGCCGAGTCGCTGCCCATGCCGAATTCACCGGCCGGCACGTAGAGCTGCACCATGCCGTCCACGGCGCTCACCTGCGTCGCGCCGGGGGCCAGCGTGGGCGTAGGCACCACCGTGGGCACTTCGGTCAGCGTGGGCGCGGCGGTCGGAGGCGTCTCGCCGGGAGCGGGCGTGTTCGTCACCACCGTGGCCGGGACGACGACGCCGGCCGTCAGGGTCACCGTGACCGGCGGGCCGGCGGGCTGGGTGGGCAGGCCGCTAAAGAGGTTCATGGCCGTGAAGGCCGCGCCGGCCACCACCAGCAGCGCCACCAGCAGCCCGCCGCCCAGCAGCAGGGGCAGCAGCCAGCGGTTGCCGGCCGGGGTTGGGCGCACCTGAGCCGGCAGCGACCGCGGCGCGGGCGCCACCAACGGCGGCGGGGCCGGGTTGTACACGGGCGGCGGCACCGAGGGCGCGGCCGGCCGCGGCACTGAGATCGGCCGCTGCGGCGTGATGGGCGTCACCGGCGGCGGCACGGCCTGCGTGGCGTTGGGCGCCACCACGATGGTCGGCGCGGTGTCGAGTTCTTTGATACCCGACCGAGTGGGCTGGGCGCTGACCGCCCGCTCCAGCACCGCCAGCAGCGCGCCGGCCGTTTGGAAGCGCTGGGCCGGGTCTTTGGCCATGGCCTGTGTAATCAGCGCGTCAAAAGCGGGCGCCAGGTCGGGCCGGGCGGCGGTCAGGCGCGGTGGCGGCTCGGTGACGTGTTTGTAGGCCACGCCCATCGGCGTGTCGGCCTCGTAGGGCGGGCGGCCGGTGAGCATCTGGTAGAGGATGACGCCCAGCGCGTACAGGTCGGCCCGGCCGTCAATGGCCTTGTCGCCGCGCGCCTGCTCGGGAGCCATGTAGGCGGGCGTGCCCATCACGCCGGTCTGGCTCAACTGCGACGTGGTCTGGGTGAGCTTGGCCAGCCCGAAGTCGGAAATGTAGGGATGGCTGTCGGCGTCAAACAGGATGTTGCCGGGCTTGAGATCGCGGTGGACGATGCCCAAGCTGTGCGCCCGGTCCAGCGCCGGGGCCAGGCGCTCGAGAATCCCAGCTGTCTCGCGCAGGGGCAGCGGGCCGCCCTGCAGCCGGTCGGCCAGCGACCCGCCCGACATCAGCCGCATCACCAAATAGGGCTGGTCGTTCTCCTCGCCGTAGTCATACACCGGCACAATGGCCGCGTGCTCCAGCCCGGCGATGGTTTGGGCCTCGCGCTCGAAGCGCGCCCGGAAGGTGGGCGTGTGCAGAAACTCCGCCGGCAGAATCTTGACCGCGACCTCGCGCTTGAAGCGCGGATCGTAGCCGCGATACACGGTGGCCATGCCGCCGCGCCCGAGTTCCCCGTGCAGGGTGTACCGTCCGATTTGTTGAAGGGCCACTGGTCTGTACCTTAAGCCAACCGCTAAGCGTCCTACCGCCCCGGCGAACTTCGCCGCGCGCCCATGTTAGCTTAATTCGCCCAATTGCGCCGCTGCCTGGCCGCGCCCCGGCCGCGCCGTAAAGTGGGGCGGTTTCCGGCCTGACCGCTGGCTGATGGAACAATTCCTGTTCAGACTAGGCCTATGTCACCGACCTCCCCCTCCTGCATCTTGACTGTGTTGTCGGCCCCACGCCGCCGGTGACGGCGATGACGCGGATGACGGCGATTGCCGACCGCATGGCCAGCGTGACACCCGTGACGGCGATGACGGCGATTCGCGCCGCCGCGCACCGCTGCCAACCCTTCTCCCACTTCTCACCTCTCACTTCCCATTTCCCACCTCCCCGCTTTCGCTTTTCTCATATAATGTGACCGCCAATCGCCACCTACAGCTTACGGAGCCCACGTTCCCCATGGTCACCTTAGACGCAGTCGATTCCATCGTCACCGACGCCGTCCGCAGCGAGTATTGGGAGCGCGGCTATTGGGTCAGCCCCAAGCTGTTGGACGACGACCAGCTCGCCACGCTGCGCGCCGCCCACGACCGGCTGTGGGCCAAGCAGTACGACCATCCCGTTCCGTCGCAGTATGGCATCCCCGACCCCGACCTGAGCACGCCCGTCATCCGCCAGTTCATCAACGCCTTCTGGCTGATCGACGACTTTCGCGCGGCGGTGACCTCGCCCGTCATCGGCAAGATCGCCGCCCGCCTTATGGGCGTGGACAGCGTGCGCCTGTGGCATGACCAGGTGATCTACAAACCCGGCACCGCCGGCCAGCCCACCACCAATATCGGCAACGTCGGCTGGCACCAAGATTACGGCTATTGGCAGGCCGCCAGCACCACCAACATGTGCACCGCCTGGGTCGCCTTACAGGATACCGACCTGAGCAACGGCGGCATGCGCACCATCGTCGGCTCGCACAAGTGGGGGCTGATCGCGGACAGCAACACCTTCGGCCTCAAGGATCTGGAAGGCCTGTCAGCCAAGTTCGCCCACGCCAGCGGCCGGGCCGACGAATGGCTCGATGAGCCGTGCGTCCTCAAGGCCGGCGAGGCCAGCTTTCACCACAGCTTGTGCTTCCACGGCTCCGGCCCGAATACTTCCCCCGCGCCGCGCCTGTCGATCATCAGCCACATGATGCCGGGCGACACCACCTACCGCGCCGGCCAACTGCCGCACCCCAACGAAGTGTTCCTTGGCCCGGCCGCCTACGACGGCCAGCCCTTCGACCGCGACTTTTGGCCGCAGCTGTGGCCGGCGGCCGAATAACCTGGCCGACCAGGCCTAACGAACACCCGCCCAGGAGCTTCAAACCCATGCCCGCCTATCAGGCCCTTTCGCCCGAGCAAGTGCAGAGCTTCATGGACAACGGCTACCTGGTCGTCAAGCAGTGCGTTGATCGCGACTTCGCCCAGCGCTGGATCGACCGCGGCTTTGAACGCCTGGGCTATGACCAGCATGACCCGCGCACCTGGAAAAAAGACCTCATCTGGATGAAGAACGAGAGCGAGGCCGCCATCCGCGATGTGGCCCCGCGCGCCTGGGCCGCCTTGCTCGATGTGGTGGGCGGCGAAGACCGGCTGGAAACGCAGGTCATGGACACGCCGGCCAAGTTTTACCCGGTGAACTCGTTCAACTGGTCGGATGCCCTGATCGTCAACTTGCGCACCGCCGCCGACAAGCCCTGGCAGCCGCCCTCGGCGCACAGCCGGGGCTGGCACAAGGACGGCGGCTACTTCAAGCACTTCCTCGACAGCCCCGAGCAGGGCCTGCTGACGATTGTGTGCTGGACCGACATGCGCCCTCGGGGCGGCGCGACGTTCATTGCGCCCGACTCGGTGGGCGTGGTGGCGCGCTACCTGCTGGAGCACCCCGAAGGCACGCCGCCCGACGGCTTCCCGATCCAAGACCTGATTAACCAATGCACCCGCTTCGAGGAGGTGACCGGCGCGGCCGGCGACTTCATCATCCTGCACCCCTACATGCTGCACAGCTCATCGCAGAACGCGCTGGGCCTCCCGCGCATTGTCACCAACCCACCGGTGTGGCTCAAGGAGCCGCTCAACTTCCACCGCGCCAACCCGGCCGACTACTCGCTGGTGGAGCTGGCCACGCTGAAAGCCCTGGGCGTCGACCACCTCGACTTCGCGCCCACCGCCCCGCGCGAGGGCATCTGGTGGCCGATGGCGGCGCCGGAAAGCTATGTGGGGGAAGGCACCCCCGGCAAAGCCGCCATCGTTGGCAATGCCATCGAGTGGTAATGGCCCCGGAGCAGGCGGCCCCCAGGGCCGCTTGTCAGAAGTCGAACCCATGACTCAAAGCTGGCCGCATGTCCGCTGAACTGATCTTGCTGGTGGACGACGAGCCCAACATCGTCGAGCTGGCGCGCCTGTACCTGGAACGCGACGGTTTTCGGGTCATTTCGGTGGGCGACGGCCGTTCCGCACTAGAGCGGGCAGCCAAAGACCAGCCGGCCTTAATGGTGCTGGATTTGATGTTGCCGGTGGTCGATGGCTATGAGGTCTGCCGGCAGGTTCGGGCCAAGTCCGAATTGCCTATCATTATGTTGACGGCCCGCGATGAGGACATTGACAAGATCATCGGCCTGGAGCTGGGCGCCGATGATTACTTGACCAAGCCCTTCAACCCGCGCGAGTTGGTGGCGCGGGTGAAGGCCATTCTGCGCCGCAGCGCCGCCGCCCACAGCGCGGCCACTGAAGCCGCGCCGCTGCACCTGGGCGACCTGAACGTCGACCCGGCCCGGCGGGAGGTGAGCGTGGCCGGGCAGCGCGTGCACCTGCGCGCCAAAGAGTTCGACCTGCTGCACACGCTGGCCGAGCACCAGGGCCGCGTGCTCACCCGCGAGCAACTGCTCAACCTGGTGTGGGGCTACGACTTCTACGGGCAGACCCGCACCGTGGATGTGCACATCGCCCACCTGCGTAAGGCGCTGGCCGGCAGCCGCGTGAGCATCGAGACGCTCACCGGCGTAGGCTACAAGCTGGTCGTCAGCTAGCGGGCGGGTATGGCGCGGCGCTCAAGAGGAGGCTCAACATAATGACCGACCAAGATCAACGCTTTATCGAGGCTGTGCGCCGCCTGTATGGCGGGGATGATGCTGAGCGCGCGGCGCTGGCCCCCGACATTGTGTGGCACGTGCCCGGCCACAACCCGGTGTCAGGGGACTATCACGGCTTGCAGGCATACACCCAGCTGATGCCGGCCCGCATGGCCCCGCTGACCTGCTGGGATTTTCAGCTCGAAGACGTGATGGTGAACGGGCACCGCGTCGTCACCCGGATCACCATGCAGGGTGAGCGCAAGGGCCACATGGTGGCTCTGCGCGGAGCACACATCCTGCGGCTGAATGACCAGGCGCAGATTGTCGAAGGCTGGGGCTTTGTCAGCGACCAGGACGCCCTCGACGCGTTCTTCTCGGCCTGAGGCCCCTGCGCGGCGTTTTACAACGGCTTAACATCGCTGGCGTACACTACGCGCATGAACACCGTCAGCCGGCGGCTCTTTGCCGCCTTCCTCGCCGTCATCGCCGTGGTGCTGGTCAGCCTGAGCCTGGGCCTGATCGTGCTGCTGCGCAACAACCCGCTGGTCGAGCGGCAGACCTACAGCCTGCTCAACAACGTCGCCACCACGCTGGCCCGCGAGGCACGCCTCGCCCCTGACCTCACGCTGTCCGAGGTCCAGGCCATCGCCGACCAGACCGCCGCCGAGCAAGGCGTGCGCGTGCTGGTGGCCGCCGCCGACGGCAGCGTGCTGGTCGACTCGGGCGGCGGGGTGGGCACGGCGCTCGACTTTCTCCGCTTCCGGCTGGCGCGCCGCGACCTCACCTACCCCGACGTGCGCGTGGGGCAAGCGCGCGATGGCGCGCGGCGGCTGTGGCTGTACGTCGTCCGCCCGCTGGACGACGCCCGCGTGCTGATCGTCGCCGCCCGCCCCGCGCCGTTCGTGGCCTTCACCTTCTTCATGCAAAACCTGCTGCTGCCCATGGCCGAGGCCGCGCTCATCGCCGCCGGGGTGGCCGGGGCGTTGGCCATCCTCATCGCCCGCTCCATCGCCCAGCCCTTGCAGCAAATGGCCGGCGTCTCGCGCCGCATCGCCCACGGCGACTACAGCCACGCGGCCCCCGAAAGCGGCCCGGACGAGGTGGCCGCGCTGGGCGGCGCGCTCAACCGCATGGCTCAGCAAGTGCAGGCCACCCAGCAGGGCCAACGCGAGTTCCTGGCCAACGTCTCGCACGAGCTTAAGACGCCGCTGACCTCCATTCAGGGGTTCGCGCAGGCCCTCCTCGACGGCACGGCCGACTCGCCCACCGCCACCGAGCGCTCGGCCACCATCATCTACAGCGAGGCCGAGCGCATGCGCCGCCTGGTGGAGGGCCTGCTCGATCTGGCGCGGCTGGAGGCCGGCGCGCCCGCCCTGCGCCCCGCCCCGCTGGACCTGCGCGCCCACCTGGCCGCTGCGCTCGAACGCTTTGGCCCGCGCGCCCAGGCCGCCGGCATCGCCCTGGTGAGCGCCCTGCCCGCCGCGCTGCCGGCCTTCAGCGGCGACGGCGACCGGCTGGCGCAGGTGTTCAACAACCTGCTGGATAATGCGCTCCAGCACACGCCCGCCGGCGGCCAGGTAACGCTCAGCGCTGTGCCGGCCGGCCGCGAGGTGGTCGTGGCCGTGGCCGACACCGGGCACGGCATCCCGCCCGCCGACCTCGGCCGCATCTTTGAGCGCTTCTATCAGGTCGATAAGAGCCGCGCCCGCCCCGGCGGCGTGGGCCTGGGCCTCGCCATCAGCCGCGAAATCGTGGCGGCCCACGGCGGACGGCTGGCGGTGCAGAGCGTGGTCGGCCAGGGCGCGACGTTCACGGTGCATCTGCCGCTGGCGGTGGGTTAACAAAAGAGAGACGGATCAGCCATGCTGACCCGCCTCTCTGGCCGTACGCTTCAATTGTCTGCCGCGCGGACTGACGCTTAGGCGCTCAGTTCCTTCTCGGACGGCTTGGGCGCCTTGAGGGTCGCCAACTGCGCTTCGAGCTGCACCCGCTTGGTCTCGGCCGCCGTCTTGGCGTCATCGACCAGGGTGTCGAACTGCTCGCGGGCGCGCGATTGCAGCTCACGGCCCGAGGTGGGCGCCAACAGCAGCGCCGACACCGCGCCCACAATGGCGCCGCTCATCAAACCTGCGAGAAAACCAGTGATCTTGCCCATGTTCAACCTCCGTCTAACAGTGCAGCGAACTCCGCTCTGATTATACGATACGCATTCTGGCCCGTAAAGTTGCGCGGGCGGCACCCTGATTAACCCATATTCACTCCGTTGGTGCAGGCATAGATTAAGGCACAATTCAATTATAATGACGGCCCGCGCCTCTGTTCGTTGCACTCGCGCGGACGCGCCGCTGCTCGACCTCACCCGACAGTCAAGAAGGACCAACCATGAGTCGCTCCAGGCAAGTGGCGATTGTGACCGGCGGCGGGCGAGGATTGGGGCGCGCCTTCGCGCTAGCTCTGGCGGGCACGGGCGCACATGTAGTCATCACCGCGCGCTCGGAAGGCGAACTGCAGGAGACCGCCGCCGTCATCACAGCACAGGGCGGCGCGGCGACGGCCATTGCCGCCGACGTGACCGACCGGGTGGCAGTCGAGGGTTTGGTGGCGCGCATTGAACAGCAGGTCGGCCCGGTTGATCTGCTCATCAACAATGCCGGCGTCTTTCGGGCGCTAGGACTGATCGCCGAGGTGGACCCTGACGAGTGGTGGCGCGAAGTTGAGATCAATTTGCGCGGACCGTATCTGTATCTGCACGCGGTACTGCCCCACATGCTCCTGCGCCGCCACGGCCGGATTATCAATGTCGCCAGCGGGGCCGGCACCTTTGCTTTTGAAACAATCTCGGCCTACACCGCGAGCAAGACCGCCCTCCTGCGCCTGACGGAGACGGCCGCCCTAGAGACGCGCGCCCACGGGATTGCGGTCTTCGCTCTCAATCCGGGGACGGTGCGGACCGCCCTGACCGACTATGCGGAGCAGTCCTCCGACATCGCCTTACGCGCGCCTCTCGCCCAGCAATTTTTCAAGGATCGGTATGCCACGAACACCCTGACCCCCATGCAGGAGGTCGTGGACCTTGTGCGCCTGCTGGCCTCCGGTCAGGCGGATGGCCTGACCGGGTGCATGCTCGGCATTGGCGATGATATCCCGATGCTGATCCAGCAGGCTGAGGCGATCCAGAAAGACGGCCGGCAAAAGCTCAGTTTCCGGCGCTAACTGGCGCTAGGCTTGCGCCGAAACAACCCTCGCTCAGCGCAACGCGCCTTCATCGAGTCGGGCACAATTCAATTATAATGACGGCCCGCGCCCCCTCCATCACACCCGCGCGGACGCGCCGCTGCTCGACCTCACCCGACCGCCACTGCTAACCACCATGCCCCTACCCTTCCCGACTGACGCCGCCGCCCTGCAAGCCTGGACCTGGACCGACATCGCCCCGCACTATGCCGAACTGACCGGGCAGGCTGTCACCGCCGCCACGCTCACCGACTGGTTGAGCGCCTGGTCGCGGGTGGCCGCGCACGTGCACGACCTGCGCGCGCGGCTGTATGTCGCCACCACGGTCAACACCGCCGACACCGAAGCCGCCGCCCGCTATCAGCGCTTCTTGGATGAGGTCTTTCCGGCCGCGCAGGCCGCCGAGCAGGCATTAAAGGAAAAGCTGCTGGCCTCCGGCCTGGAGCCGGAGGGGTTTGCGATCCCGCTCAAAAACCTGCGGGCTGAAGCGGCCCTGTTCCGCGAAGCCAACCTGCCGCTGCTGGCCGAGCTCGAAGCGCTCAACACCCGCTACGACCAAATCGTCGGCGCGCAGACGGTGGAATGGGACGGCCAGGAGCAGACGCCGACCCAAGTGCTGGTGACGCTGCAAAGCCCCGACCGCGCCCAGCGCGAGGCCGCCTGGCGCGCCGTGCAGGCCCGCTTCTTGGCCGACCGCGAGGCCATCAACGCCCAGTGGCGCGACCATTTGGTCAAGCGGCGGCAGGTGGCCGCCAACGCCGGCTTCGGCGACGACTACCGCGCCTACCGCTGGCAAGAACTGCTGCGGTTCGATTACACGCCCGCCGACTGCGCCAGCTTCCACGCCGCGATTGCCGAGGTGGTGGTGCCGGCCGCCCAGCGGCTGTATGAGCGCCGCCGCAAGCGCTTGGGCGTCGACACGCTCCGCCCGTGGGACCTGGCGGTCGACACCACCGGCCAGCCCGCGCTGCACCCGTTTGAGGACGCCGCGCAGCTC
>JAYUUW010000395.1:0-7651 GCA_043754665.1 Anaerolineales bacterium
ACCGTGTACGGCAAGATCAGCAAAGAGCGGATGAGCTTTTTGAGGGGAAAGCGCGGATCGCTAAACAGGATGGCGATGGCCAGCCCCAACGCAAAGTTCAACAGCAAGCTAAAGGTCGCGAAGCCAAAGTTCCAGCCCAGAATGCTGATCAGCGGCCCGCGCAGGGCGGGGCTGGTGAAGAATTCGCGGAAGTTGGCGAGTTGAATGTTCGCGACAAACCCCGGCCGCAGCGCCTCGCCGCCGGGGGCCGTAAACGTGCCGCGCAAGTTCTTGTAGGCCGTGCCGGTCTGCTGGTCGATCATGGCATCCTGGGCGGCGTCGTACACGTAGCGCGGCAGCAGTTCGGCGGCTTCGCGCGGGGACCGAATTTGGATGGTGCGGCCCGCTTCGCCGAATTGGACGTTAGTCAGGTTTTCATCAATCGCCGCCTGAATGCCGTTCAGCCGCGCATAGCCCTCAATGGTTTCTGGGATGCCGTTGGCGTCCAGCGCGCCCAGCCCGGCCTCGCCCGGCTGCGGCTGCGTGAGCGGCTGACCCGGCACAGCCAGATACGCATTCCCGTCGGCGTCGATGAGCCAGAGCGCGTAGTCACCGTCCGGCGAGCGATAGGCTGTCCAGGCGAAGGCCCGGCCCGCTTCGGGCAGGTAGTTTAGGTCCAGGATTTGGTCGATGGCCTGCTGCTGGGTGATGAGGTGCCCTTCGCCGTAGTTCGTAAAGGCCACCCACACAGTGAAGATGATCGGGTAGATCGTAAACAGGGCCATCAAGACCAGCCCGACGACCATCCAGCGCAGGGGGTACGCCGCCCGGCGCAGCAGCACGAAGTTCACGAACAGCATGATGACGGCGACGGCCGCCGCCAACGGGAAGTAGCCGAGGGCGATCAGCCGGCTGAGGCCCCACAGGACCCCGGCATCGGTGACGAGCAGCAGCGCCAACCCCAAGAGGCGCGGCCAGGCCGAGGCCGGAGCCGGCTCGATGCGTGTGCGTTTAGTGGTGATGGTCATGGGGAAAGGGGGTCACGGCTCACGGCCCTCACGGTCAGCCAGAAGAGAAGCAAGGCAGGCCGGGGATCATCCCCGGCCTGCCTGTATCTTACCCGCTACTCAGTGGTGGCTTCCACGAGGTGGGTCTCGGCATCATAGGTGAACGTCACGGTGCTGTCGGCCGCCAGGCTGAGGGTGTAATTCGGCCCTTCCAGCGCGCCATCGGAACCATAGTTCACCGTCCAAGAGCCGTCGAGGGCGACCTTGTACTCATAATCGCCGGCGATGAGCTCCACGGTGAGCGTATACAGCCCATCGTCGCCCGCCGTCATGCCGGTCGCCTCGCAGGCCGGGTCCCACTGCGCGCCGCAGCCCACCTGGTCTTGATAGCTGCCGGGCAGATTGACCATGCCGGCCAACGCGCCCAAGATCAGATCGCGCACCTGGTTGGCCGCGTCCGTCATGGCTTCCTCGGCCGGCTGCTCCCCCGTCACCGCCAGGGTGATGCCGTTATTCCAGGCGCTCCACACTGAGCCCATCTCAGGGATGTTCGGCATCGGCATGGCGTTGGCGCCCGCCTCGCCCATCGCCGCCAAATCGGCATCGGCCATCTGCTCCAGCACCGGGATGAAGGCGGAGGGGCGCAAGCCGGTTTCGTAGATCTGCTGCATCACGGCTTGGGTCGCCACGTACTCGGTCAAGAAGGTCTGCGCCAGCAAGATGTTTTCGCTGAAGGCGTTGATCATGAAGCCTTGCACGCCCAGGAACGGCGCGCCGTCGTCGGGGAAGCTCGTCATCACCGCGTAGGGCACGCCCGACGCGCGGATGCGATCCAGCGCCCACGGCCCGGCCATCAAGAACGGCACCTGGCCGGTTTCGAACAACTGGTGGGCGGTTTCGTAGTCCGCCGTCTCCGGGATGAGGCCTTCTTCGGCCGCGGCGGTCAAATACGCGACGCCGGCCACCATGCCCTCCCCGTCCAGGCCGACGTCACCCGCGTTCCAGTTGCCGTCGGCATCCTGACCGAAGATGTAGCCGCCAAAGGCCGTCAGGATCGGCATATTCTCGTAACCGCCCCCGGCCATGGCAAACGCGTATTGCACGGTGCCGGCGGCCTGCAGCTCCCGGCCGATCGCCAGCACTTCTTCCCAGGTGGTGGGCGGCTCGGGCACCAGCTCGGTATTGTAGAAGAACCCGAGATTCTCGGTCGCATACGGCAGGCCGTAGAGCTGGCCGTCGGTATACGTGAACGCCTCGAGCGACACGGGCACAAACTGGTCGGCCAGGGCGCCCAGGTCCAGCGGGGCTACCAAACCGCTCTCGACCATCGCGCCCAGCCAGTCATGCACGCCGATGAAAATGTCGGGGCCTTCCCCGGCCGGCGCGGCGGTGATCATGGGCGTGCGGATGTCCTGCACCCGGCCCAGGTCTTCCACCACGACTTCCACGTTGTACTGCGCGCGGAAGTCTTCGGCCAGCGCCTGCAGAATGGGCGTGCGCGTATCGTCGGCCCAGATCTTCAACGTGGCCACGGGTTCGGTTGTGGCGGCGGGGGCCTCGTCGGTGGGCGCGTCGGTCGGCTCAATCACCGGGGCGTCGGTCGGCGCCACCTCGGTGTTGGCGGGCGCCTGGGTGTTGGCCGGCGCCTGGGTCGGCGCGGCGGTCGGGGTGGTGCAGGCCGCCAACAGCAGCCCGCACACCACTAACAGTGACAACAGTCTGGCTAACTTACTCATGGCCCTTCTTCTCCTTTTTGGCTATGGATGCAGCATGCAATCGATAAGGGCACATTCCCCCCACCATTCCCTCTCTCAATTATAGAGAGCGGCGGGGTGAATACTTGCCTGTAAGCCCGATGTTTTTGTCACTCAGCGGGATTAACGGCCCGGCGCGGCTGTGACCGCCACCAGCGCCGTCTGAAAATCGCTGTAGGTTAGTGGATGCAGCAGGCAGGCATCGGCCCCCAGGTCGCGGGCCTGGGCTTCTTCGGCCGCCGAGGCGCAGACCAAGATGGGCGTTTCGAGCTGGGCCAATTCGGCCACGCCGCCCTGGCCGTGCGCCAGCAGTTCCAGCGACTGGAAAATCACAACCGCCGGCCCGAGCGATAAAAGCTCCCGGCGCGCCACCGTCTCGGCGCTCACCCGGCACTGGTAGCCGCTGTGCTCGGCAAAGCGGGCCAGCAGGTAGCCTAACGCGGCGTCTTGGCCAATCAGCAGAATGGTGGGCAGTGGGGGCGGGGTCATGGTCTATATGCAGCCAAAATAGTTTTGCAGGATAAGCGCCGCCATCGAAAGCACCACTGCGCCAATGTGAGCTTCGCGCCTCACCTGCGCCAAGGCAGCGCCAGCCCCCTCGGCTCCACCAGCCGCCGGCCATCACCTGCCCGCCGGATTTGTCACACACCTGCCCCCGCGGTTTGTGCGGGGGTGCCCAAACGTCCTTTGTTTGGGTTCCGAATATGCGATGGGGCTGCGCGCCAGCCCCCACGGCCGAAACGGGCCCGCGGTCATCGCCATCAATGAAAATCAATGTCACCCCGAACCCCGCCTCAGGCCGCCTGACCTGGCGCGGCCTTGGGGCGGGTGAGGGGTCTCACCCTGACTGTCTTTGCCCCGCCTTCGGCCAGACCCAAGTTTCTGAGCAACCCGGCCTCAGGTCGCTTGATCTGGCGCTCCCCTCGGGCCGGTGAGGAATCTGCAACTCGGACCTAATCGGCCCAGCGCCTCACCCGCGCCAGCCCCCTCGGCTCCACCAGCCGCCGGCCGTCACCCGCCCGCCGGATTTGTCATTTCGAACCCCGCCTCCGTCCGTTGGTTGTCACACTGTCCTGTCGACGGGTGAGAAATCTCACCGCTGGACGTTCCCCAACGCTAGTCCGTGCGCCGTAGTCACTAATTGCTTGGTCATAGGTCTATTTCCGACCAAGTGTAATGACATTTCTGTGGACGTTAACAGTGTAGGGCCATGCGTCCCGCCGGTCTTGGCCAGAACCTGGAAGATTTTGAACGATCCCGAGATGGTCAGGAGAGCGCTGACGGCGCGGCCGGCCTCAGCCGGGGCGGTGGTGGCGAAAGGCGCGCGGGGTGACCTTCATTTCGCGCTGGAACGTGCGGGTGAAGTGCGCGCCGTCGGCAAAGCCCACCGCCAGCGCGATTTGGGTAATGGATTGGTCCGAGGTCTGTAGCAGCTCACACGCCTGGCGGATGCGGTAACGGCGGATGTAGGTAATGGGCGGGATGCCCAGCTCCTGCCGAAAGCAATCCGTCAGATAGTCGGTGCTGATGCCCACGTGCGCGGCAATCTCTTCGCGGGTGAGCGGGTCGGCGAAATGCCGGTGGATGTAGGCCACGGCCCGGCGGATGAGTTGCTGGGTGGACCGGCTGAGGGCCGGCTGGCGGCGCAGCGCGGCCTCAATGTGGCTGAGCGTTTCTTCGGTGGTGAACAGGCCCTTCCCCAGAATGCCGGCCACGCCCCGGTTGCAGCGCTCCAGGTCGGCCTCGGACAGCACATGCGCCGTCAGAATGATGACCGGCACCTCGCGCGTGGCCGCGTTCGCCTGCAGCGCCTCTAGCACCGCGAAGCCGTCCATCTCCGGCATGATCAGGTCCAGCAGAATCAGGTCGGGCGTCTGCTGCGCGATCAGCGCCAGCGCCTCGCGGCCGTTGCGCGCCGCCCGCACCCGGCGGCCGGTTTGCGCGACCAGGCGGCTGTGCAGGCTCAGGATCGCCGGATCATCGTCCACCACCAGCACCGTCTGCGCCGCCGCCGGGCGTGACCGAAAGCGCTCCAGCGCCTGGGTCAGTTCGTCCAAGCGGAGCGGCTTCTGCAGATAATTCAATTCCAACATCTGCCCTTGGTCGTGCTCGGGCTGGATCGAATAGGCCAGGACCGGAATGTCCTGGGTGGCGCTGTGCCGTTTGAGCAGGGCCGCGATGCCCCAGCCCTCACGGCTGGCCAGGGTAGAGTCGAGAATAATCGCCATCGGCCGCGTTTCGATCACCGTCGCCAGCCACGGGCTGTGCTCGTCCACGTTGCACACCCGCAGCTCGAAGCCGCCCGCCGCCAGAAACTGCGCCAGTTCCGGCGTAGCCGGCGGGTCAGCCGCCAGCACGACCACCACGTTGGCCGCGGCAGGCGGCGGCGCGAACCGGCCGGCCGCCGGTTCGTCCTCGGCCAGCAGCGGCAGGCCGAAGGCGAAGGTGGCCCCGGCCCCGAGATCACCCGGCGAGCGGACCGCGAGCGACCCGCCGTGCTGCGCGATCAATTGCTTCGAAATGGTCAGGCCCAGGCCCAGCCCGCCATAGCCGGATTCAACCGAGCGGCGCGACCGATAGAACTCATCAAAGACCGTGCTCTGTTCCTCGGGCGAGATGCCAATGCCGGTGTCACTCACCGCGACCAGCGCCTGGGTGTCCGTCACCGTCACGTCTAGGCGCACCTGGCCGGCCGGGGTAAATTTGACCGCGTTGCTGATGAGGTTGAGGGCGACCTGCCGCAAGCGGGTGCGGTCGCCCATGATCCAGGGGCCGCGGCCGGGCAATTGGGCGCTCCAGGCCAGGCCCTTGTCGCGCGCCAACTGCTCGCCGATCTTGGCCGCGACACTCAGCACTTCGCTCAGGTCGAGCCGCTCGCGCCGAATGTGAAGCTGGCCGGCTTCGCTGCTGGTCAGATCGAGGACGTCACCAATCAGGCGCGCCAGATGCTGGGCGCTGGTGTTGATTTGCTCCAGATCGCGCAGGTTGGCCGGCGGCAGGGGCGCGCGGTCTTGGCCCTCGCGCAGGATCATTTCGCTCAGGCCCACGATCAGGCTCAGCGGGGTGCGCAGCTCGTGGCTGACCATCGACAGAAACCGGCTCTTGAGCTGGTTGGCCT
Organism: Anaerolineales bacterium; assembly: GCA_043754665.1. Classification (GTDB taxonomy): domain Bacteria; phylum Chloroflexota; class Anaerolineae; order Anaerolineales; family UBA6663; genus JADZEK01. The sequence continues at coordinate 5,859 of JAYUUW010000395.1, forward strand.
GCTCGGCCAGGCGCCGGCCTTCCACCGCATCGCGATACAGCCAACTGGTGCGCAGCGCGGCGCTGAGGTTGTGCACAATAGCGGCGCACAGTTCCGGGTTGGGCGCGTCGAAGGCCGCAAAGCCCGAGGTGTGGCCATCGATCCCCAGCGGCAGAATGGTCAACTGGTGCAGCGGGCCGGCCGGGTAAATGTCAACGGTGGGAAACTGGCGCGTCTCGAACCGCCGGCCGGGCGCGGTGCCCGACAACCCCGCGGTAAACAGCACGGTCGCCTGCGAAGCGGGGTCCTCGCCGTCGTCATCGTACAACGCCACCAGCAGACTGCGGATGCCCACCTGGGGCAGGTGGCGCGCCAGAATGGCCGCGCTGTCCGAGAACTGCATCGCCGTGAGCAGCTCGGCGGTCATCAACCCGAGCTGCGACATCATCTCCATGTGCGCGATCATGGAGCGCGTGGTGCGCCGCTGGATCTGATCGCCGATTTCCAGATGGACGCGGTCGATCAGGCTGGCCGTGAAGTCGGCATTCGCGGCGGGCACCAGGTGCAGCACGGTATTCACTTTCTGGTACAAGACCGCAATCCCGGCCTGCCACAGGTGCGGGTCCTCGCCGCGCTCGTCGGTCCAGGCCAGCACCCGCTTGATCTCCGCCAAGATCGGATGCGGCTCGCGCAGCCGCAGGCTATGCAGGAACTGCTCTAGAAACAGCGCGCACTGGTCCTGCAAATCTTCCAACAGACTATTGCGGGCTTCGATCAATGAGGCGTTGGCCATGGCCTGCGCCAGGTCGCGGCGCTGCAGCGCCGGCTCGGGCGCGTCGGTGGCGGCCAACGCCGGCCCGATGCGGGTGGAGGGGCAGCCGCACGACTGGCGAATGATAAGGCGCGGCGCCACCACCACCCGGGCGGCGCGGTGGGCGTGCTGGTGGATGTGGTCCAGCAGTGAAACCACCGCCTGGTAGCCCAGCGAAAATGTGGGATGCCGGATCGTGGTCAGGGAGGGCGAGAGGGCGCGGGCGTCGAGAATGTCGTCGAAGCCCACCACGGCCACGTCGTCGGGGATGGCGCGGCCCGCTTCCGTCAGGCCTTGAATCGCCCCCAGACACGACAGGTCATTGCTGGCGATGAGGCCGGTAAAGGCGGCTCCGCTGTCTAGAATCTGCTGTGCGGCGGCGCGCCCGCCCTCGCGGCGGTGATTGCCAAAGGCCACCAGCCGGGGGTCATCTGGCAAGCCGGCCTGCGCTAGAGCCTGACGGTAGGCCTGCAACCGCTCTTCACTGTCGCCGCCCCGGCCCAGGTGGCCCGCGATAAAGGCAATACGTTGATGGCCGTGGTCGCGCAAGTGCTGGAAGGCCTGCTGGATGCCCAGGGTGTTATCCACTGCCACCACCGGCCCCGGCCCCTCGGGCGTGGTAAAGATGACCGGGAAATCCGCTGCCAATAAATCGCGCACATATTGCGACTGTTCCGTGGCGAGTTCATCGGGCACAATGATCAACCCATCCGTATTCCACGGGCCGACCGGCACAAAATTCACTTCGGGGCCGGGCACCGGCCAGAAACTACGGTAGGGCGGGTCGTCGTCGGTGGCGCTGAAGCCGCACCCTAAGAGCAGATGGCAGCCGTGCTCATTGACGGCCGCGCTAATGCCCTGAATCAGCGATTGCGCGTACCGGTCGATGGTCGTGCCTTGATAGACCGGCCAGGTGCAGATGAAGCCGATGGTGGGTCTACGTCCGGTCGGATGACGCATGCAGGCTTTCGTCGATTATCGGGCTGGCGGCGGCGGCCCTGGC
>JAYUUW010000396.1:0-1559 GCA_043754665.1 Anaerolineales bacterium
GGCCGGCGAGGCCGGCCCTCGTGCTGCTTTTTTTCGTCGGCTCTATGACAACGGCTGCGACTGACCTAATCCTGGTCTCACCGCAGGCCACATGTCTTAGCGACACCCGCACGCATGAAAATTGGGCGTATAGTTTAGCCAACGGCTGGTGTGAGGTCGACGCACATTGGTGCCATGAGCCCGAACCGCAGGCTGACCCGACGACCTGAAGGCACCCCTCACTGTCGCCCCCTGCAAAGGGTGAGCACGCCACTCAGATTCTTTTACTAACGGGTCGTCCACCAGCCAAGGCCAGGACCTGGGAGGTGAGCGATGGACGTGTTGTATGCGCACTGTGCGGGGCTGGATGTTCATAAGAAGACCGTGGTGGTGTGTCGACTGGGGGTAGACGCCAAAGGGCATAAAACCAAGCTGGTCGAGACCTTTGGCACTACGACCGCCGAATTGCTGCGCCTGTCGGATTGGTTGACCGCCGGGAGTTGCACGCATGTGGCGATGGAGAGCACCGGGGAGTTTTGGAAGCCGATTTGGAACTTGTTGGAGGGCAGCTTCGAACTGCTGCTGGTCAATGCCCAGCATATTAAGGCCGTGCCAGGGCGTAAGACCGACGTGAAAGACTCGGAGTGGCTGGCCGATTTGCTGCAGCACGGGCTGCTCAAAGCCAGCTTCATCCCTCCGGTCGAACAGCGTGACCGGCGCGACCGGGCCAGCGTGCTCAATCGCATCCAGAAGGTGTTGGAAGGTGCCAATATCAAGCTGAGTTCGGTGGTCAGCCAAATCGACGGGGTCTCCAGCCGGGCCATTTTGGCAGAAGTGGTCAATGACCGCCTGAACCCGGCCCACCTGGAGGGCCTGGTGCATGGGCGGCTGCGGGACAAGCTGCCCGAACTGGAACAGGCCATGACCGGACGAGTACGGGCGCACCATCGGTTTTTGTTGGCCCAACACCTGGCCCATCTGGACTTCTTGGAAGAGCAGATTGCGGCCTACGGCCAGGAGATTGAGCGCCTGACGGCCCCTTTTGATGAGTTGGTCACGCTCCTGGACACCATCCCTGGGGTCGCCCGCACGACGGCCGAATTGATCCTGGCGGAAGTGGGAGCCGATCTTAGCCGCTTCCCGACCGCCGACCACCTGGCCTCCTGGGCGGGGCTGGTGCCTGGGAACAATGAGAGTGCCGGTAAACGCTTGTCGGGCAAGATGCGCCAAGGTAGTCAGTGGTTGCGGACCGGCTTGACCCAAGCCGCCCACGCCGCGGCGCGCCAGAAGAACAACTATCTGTCGGCCCACTACCATCGCCTGGCGGGTCGTCGAGGCAAGAAGCGCGCCACCATGGCCGTGGCTCATTCGATCTTGGTGATTGCCTATCACATTATTCAACGCCGGCAGCCTTATCAAGATCTGGGCAGCAACTACTTTGATGAGCGCCAGAAAGTCTCAATCGCCAATCGCCTGACCCGCCGCCTGGAGAAGCTCGGCTATCAAATCACCATTACGCCGCCAGCCACTTCGGTCGCCGCCTAGCGCACGTGCCGCGCCAGGTCTATTTTCTACTCAGG
>JAYUUW010000397.1:0-4462 GCA_043754665.1 Anaerolineales bacterium
GCCAGCGCGACCCCGCCGCCGTCCGAGACGGCCGCCAGCGCCACCGACGCGCCCGCGACGGCCGGCCCCACCGACTCAGCCGCCACCGCAACGCCGCTCGTGCCCGATGTGCCCGGCGTGCCGGAGACGGCCGAAGTCATCCTCATCAGTGCGCCCGGCCTCGGCTCGCACTTGACCTCCCCGCTGCACGTGGAAGGCTTCGCCGCCCCGACCTTTGAGCAGAACTTGGTCATCCAGATCACCGATGCCAACGGCGGCGTGCTGGCGACCCAGCCCACCACCATCCAGGCCGACGCCGGCAGCGCCGGGCCGTTCTCCGCCGACGTGGCCTTCACCACGCCCAGCGACCAGCCCGGCCGCATTACCGTTTATTCCACCAGCGCCCGCGATGGCGGCCTGGTGCACCTCGCCAGCGTGGAGGTCGACCTGGTGACCAGCGGCGCGTCCGTCATCGAACTGGCCGCCGAGCATGCCGAAGTCCACCTGATCCTCGAACCCGCGCCGCTGGCCGAGGTGAGCGGCGGCACGCTGCACATCACCGGCATCTCCGAGTACGTCTTCGAGGGCGCGCTCAACATCTGGCTGTGCGGCGAGGGCGGCTCCGGCGTGCTCGAGCCGGTCTGCGGCACCGCCGACAACGCCATCGCGCAAGGCAACACCATTATGCTGTCGGCCGTGCTCGGCCTGCCCGGCCCCTTTACGCTCGACCTGCCCTACACCGTCAGCGGCCCGGTGCAGGCCCGCCTGGTGGTCTACAGCACCTCGCCGCGTGACGGCGGCATCATTCACCTCACCACCATCCCGGTCAACCTCGCGCCATAGAATCCTGGTCCTTAAACAGCGCCGGCCCGGTCATTGCGACCGGGCCGGTATTGTTTAGGCCGCCCTACGCGCCATCCTATGGGCCGAATTTGTCTGGCGGGACGGTCACATTGATGCCAGAGAGTCGCCACTCGCCCTCTTCCTTTTCCAATACCGCCGTGAACGTGCCGGTAGTGTCGTCGGTATAGGTCACGTTGCCGGCGACTTCGGCCACCGCTCCCTGCGGGGCATCAGGGTTAGTGTTGACTTTGGCGCTAATGTTGATCTGAGCGACCGCTACCGAGCGGTAGCCCTCAAATAGCACGTAGTTGTTGCCTTCAAGCATTTTCTCCCCATCCGCCAGGGTTACCGTACGCTGCGCGCGGGTTGAGAACAGCGCGTAGGCGGCGGCAGCGTCCTTGGCCTCCATGCTGGTCATGAATTCGTCGATTACCCGTTCTACCTCAGGCGTTTCATTCACGACGGTCGTCATGCTGCGCCAGACCACGATCCCGCACACGCCAAGGCACAGGCACACGCCCACCAGTGCGACCCCCGCGATCAGTAGTGCGTTCCTTCTGGTCTTGGGCGCTTTGGCGGGCAGTGGGCTGTCGGCTGGGTTGGGTAGGCCCAGCTTGGCCCAGCCCGCCGCTGGGTCTGGCGGTGAGGCGGGTGATTGTAGATTAGTCATGTGGGTAACCCCCGAGTAGCATAACGTGCGGTGTGTCTGGACGAGCCCCGCCGCCCGGCCTTCTGGTGCTCAGTATGTGGCCGCCCGGAGCGTTTGTCAATTTTGTCTGCGGCGCGTTTTTTATGCATCGCTGTCCCTTCTTTCACACTGTCGGCCGCTTGTCGGCCATCAACCATTGACTCAAAGTAGACTCGCGATACAATGCAGCCCATACGCTGATCGGCCGCGCTTGTGCAACGGCTAGGCGCCTGTGGAGGTGGTATGCACGTCTCAGACAAGATCAAGCCGGCCCGCCGCGCGCCGGTGTGGGCCAGTGTGCCCGATGACAAGTGGAACGATTGGCGCTGGCAGCTCTCGCACCGCCTCAACTCGGTCGAGGAGCTGAACGAAGTCATCAAGCTCACCGCCAGCGAGACCAAGGCGCTGACCACCAACGGCCTGTTCCGGGTCGACATCACGCCTTACTTCGCCTCGCTGATGGACCCCGACGACCTGCACGACCCCATCCGCCAGCAGGTCATCCCCACCGACGCCGAGTTGGTCCCCTTCACCTCCATGATGGAAGACTCGCTGGCCGAGGACAAGCACTCGCCCGTGCCCGGCCTGGTGCACCGCTACCCCGACCGCGTGCTCATGCTGGTCACCACCCAGTGCGCTTCCTACTGCCGCTACTGCACCCGCTCGCGCATCGTCGGCGACCCCTCGGCCCAGTTCTCACGCAACGACTACGACGCCCAGATTGAGTACCTGGCCCGCACGCCCCAGGTGCGCGATGTGCTGCTCTCCGGCGGCGACCCGCTGGTGCTGGCTCCCAAACTGCTCGAAAACCTCATCGCCCGCCTGCGCGCCATCCCGCATATCGAAATCATCCGCATTGGTTCGCGCGTGCCCGTCTTCATGCCCCAGCGCGTCGACCAAGAATTCTGCGACATGCTGGCCAAGTACCACCCGGTGTGGATGAACATTCACATCAACCATCCCAACGAGATCACCCAGGAATTGGCCGAGGCCACCGACCGCCTCACCCGCGCCGGCGTGCCGCTGGGCAACCAGGCCGTCTTGCTGGCCGGCGTCAACGACTCGGTCAACATTCAGCGCGATTTGGTGCACAAGCTGGTCATGATCCGCGTGCGGCCCTACTACCTGTATCAGTGCGACCTGGTCGAGGGCGCGGGCCACTTCCGCACCACCGTCAACAAGGGCATTGAGATCATGGAGGGGCTGCGCGGCCACACCTCCGGCTACGCCGTGCCCACCTACGTCATCGACGCGCCCGGCGGCGGCGGCAAAATCCCAGTGCTGCCCAACTACGTCGTCTCTGCGGCCCCCGGCAAGGTGGTGCTGCGCAACTTTGAGGGCTTCCTCACCACCTACAGCGAGCCGACCAACTACGACCCCACCGCCGTGGCCCCGCTCGACGCTCAGATAACCCGCCGGCCCGAGCCGGGCCAGAGCGGTGTGCTTGGCCTGCTCGAAGGCGAGCGCCTGACCATTGAGCCCGAAGGCTTTGCCAACACCCACCTGCGCGGCGACGGCCACCAGCACCGGCTGAACACCGATCAGCACAAGTGGCAGCCGCTGGGGATTGGCGCGGGCGAAGCTGAATTTGCCGGCCCCAACCGTGGCGCCAGCGAGACCAACGTTGAAGCCGCGTTGCCCGACGACGCCCCGGCCCCTGGCACGATTACCGTCATCAACGGAGAAGTGATCTAATGACCGCTGTGCCCGCCGGCAACCCGGCGGAGGCCGACCCGCTGACAACCGGCGGGCCTGGCCCGAACAGCCGCCGGCCCGCGTCCGCCCGCGCCCTGCGCGTGGCCGTGCTCCACAACTCCAAAACCGACGCCGTTAAGGCCGCGTTGCCGGCCGACGCCCCGCGCGACGCCCTGGCCGAGCTCGATAGCCAGCGTGGCGTGCACGACTACACCGCCGCCCTGAGCGCCCTGGGCCACACCGTGGCCGCCTTCGAGGGCGACATTCACCTGCCGCAGCGCCTGGCCGAGTTTGCGCCCGACATTTGCTTCAACACCTGCGAAGGCGTGCGCGGCGACTCGCGCGAGGCCCAGGTGCCGGCGATGCTGGAGATGCTGGGCCTGCCCTACACCGCCGCCAAAGTGCTCTCGCTGGCCGTCACACTCGATAAGGCCATGACCAAGCGCGTGCTGGCCTACCACGGCCTGCCTACGCCGCGCTTTCAAGAGTTCCGCCACCCCGACGAGCCGCTCGACCCGGTGTTGGCGGCGCGGCTGGCGCGAGGTGGGGCGCTGTTCGTCAAGCCCAACCGCGAGGGCACCGGCAAGGGCATTCACCAAGACGCCCTGGTGCGCACCGCCGCCGCCGTGCGCGAGCGCGTGGCCTACCTGCAAGGCGCCTACGGCCAAACCGTGCTGGTCGAAGAGTACATCGCCGGGCGCGATGTCACCTGCGGGCTGGTCGGCAACCTCAGCGCGCTGGGCGGCGCCGAAGACCTGCACCTCTTCCCCATCTCTGAGATCAACTACGCCAACTACCCCGCCGGCACCGAGCAGTTCTACTCCTACAAGCTCAAGGTCGACCTGGCCGAAGACTACGCCTACTGGTGCCCCGCGCCGCTGTCCGACGCGCTGGCCGCCGAGGTGCGCCGCCTGACCGTCGAGACCTTCCGCGTCTGCGGCTGCCTCGACATTGCCCGGGTCGACTTCCGCCTCGACACCGAGAACGATCTCCAGCCGATGATTCTGGAGATCAACGCGCTGCCCGGCCTGGCCTACAACAGCGACCTGACGCTCTGCGCCCAGGCCGACGGCTGGTCGCACTACGACCTGCTCCAGGCCTACTTCAACACCGCCGTGCAGCGTTACGGGCTGGCTGCCCCCGCCGCGCAGCCTGTGGCGGTGGCGGCCTAACCCGCCGGCCCCTCACGCGCCCGCCCGCGCCGCCGCTCCCCCCAGACGGAGGACTCATCATGGCTGGTCTCAAAGTCGCTGTGCT
>JAYUUW010000398.1:0-3068 GCA_043754665.1 Anaerolineales bacterium
CCTCGGCCAGCGGCAGGTAATACCCAAAATTCTCAAAGCCAAAGTTGGATAAGCCCACGGGCAGGGCGTGCGCTTGCCTCACCGCCGCTTCCGCCGCCGCCCATTGCCCGGCCTGCGTGCACAAATAGGCCCGGTAGCTCAACTGTCCATAGCGAAACAAAGCCGCCAGCGGGTTGGGGGTGTCGGGCGGCAAGTCCGGTTCCAGGTTGGCGATAGCTTGGTCCACGCGGCCCACCTGCGCCCACAGCAGCGCACGAATGGTGAGCAAGGGGTGCGCAAACCAACCGATCGCGGCCAGGTTGAGACCGTCGAGCAGCACACGCGCGCGCCCGAAGTCGCCCAGGTCGAGCAAAACCTGGGCCAGCACGGTGCGGCTGAGAAACTGCTGCGAGAGGTTTTGGGTGGCGACGCTTAGCGTCAGAGCTTCTTGCGCCCAGGCCTCGGCCGGCGTGTAGTCACCCAGCGCCAAGGCCAAGGTAGCGCCTTGGTTGAGGTTATCGGCCAGCATGTGCGCTTGGCGGCTGGCGCGCCAATAGAGCCGGGCCTCGGCCAGCACTGCCAAGGCCAGTTGGTTCTGTCCCGCGCTGCGGTAGGCGTACTGCAAATCGCTCAACGTGTAGGCGGCCTGCTCGTCGAGCGCGTGGGCGCGGGCCAGCGCCAAAGATTGCTGCCCGGCCGCCAGGGCCTGGGCGCTGCCGCCCTCCTCCATGCTGTGCGCCCGCATGCTGATCCATAGCGCCTTGGCCTCCGCCGCCGGGTCGGCCAGGCGGCGGGCCAGGTCCAACGCCTGCTGGCTCAGGCGGCGCGCCTCGGCCGCGTTGAATTGCGGATTCATAATGGCCCGCTGGTTGGCGAGTTCGAGCAGTGCCGCCAGCCGCAGGGTGTCATCGTCTAAGTGCTCGCCCAGCGCCAACAGGGCGGCGTGCGTGTCCCACGCGGCCTGCCACTCGGTGTTGGAATACTGCGCCCGCCCGCGCTTGAGGTAGAGCGCGGCCCAGCGGGCCGGCGACAGGGCGGGAACGTCCGGGGCGAGGGCAAGCGCGTGGCCCAGGTGGGCGATGGCCTCCGGCAGCGCGTACTGGGCCAGGGCGTGGTCGGCGGCCAGTTCCCAGTAGTCCAAGGCGCGGGCCGGCTCACCGGCCTCTTGCAGATGTTCGGCCAGCAATGGGGCGGCGCTGGCTCGCAGGGCGTCAGTGGTGCACATGGCCTCCAGCACCTCACCGGCGGCGCGATGCACGGCGCGGCGCTGGCGGCGCAGCAGGGAAGTGTAGGCCGCGTCGCGGGTGAGCGCGTGTCGGAACAGGTATTCCAGCTCGGGGTAAGTGGCGGCCACCTGAAGCAGGCTGGCGGTTTCTAGCTGCGCGAGTTGGGCGGTCAGCGTCATGGGGCGGTGGGGGCGCGAGCGTCGGCGCGGGCCAAGAAGGCCGCGCGCTGGGCGAGGTCGGTGATGTGTTCGGCCAGGTAGTCGCGGTGGCGGTGAGCTTCGGCCCGCCAGTGGGCCGCGCCGGCCGTGTCGGCGCGCTGGGCGGCCAGCCGCGCCAGTGCGGCGCTGATGGTCCACAGCGTGCGGTAGCTGGGCTGGGCGGCAGCCTGGGCGTGCGCCACCAGCAGCGCCTGCTCAGCCTCGGCCGCACGGCCCAGCGCCAGCAGCGCTTCGCCCCGCAGGCGGAGCAGGTCAGGGACGAAGGCTTGAATGCCGTTGGGCTGGCGGTCGCGCAACGACGGGGCCAGGCGCTCCAAGGCTTGGGCCGGGCGGCCGGTGTGCACGTCTAGCTCGGCTTCGATGAGCGCAATGATGAGGGGGTTGATGGAGACCCGGTCCTGCCGAATGAAGGTGGCGTGCGCCTGCTGCATCTGCCCAGCGGCGCGCGGGTAGTCCTGCTCCAGCACGCTCGCCCACGCCGCCATGAGGTGAACGGCCGCTACTTCCGTTGGCAGGTACTGCTCGGCGGCCTGCAGCGCCTGATGCAGCGCGGCCCCGGCCGCCACGTCTTGCCCCAGATAGGTGTAAGCCACGCCCAGGGCGGCGCGGATGCCGGCTTGCGGATAGATAAAGCCCCCCTCGGCGGCGGAGACCAGGCAGCCGTGCATGGCCTCCACGGCGGCGCTCAGGTGGCCTTGGTCGAAAAGGACGTAGCTGTGCAGCATGAGATTGTAGGCGGCGCCCCAAGCGTTGGCGATGGATTGGCTGAGGCGCAGGCCGGCTTGCAGGTGGGCCAAGGCCTCGGGGTAGCGGCCCTGAAAGAACGCCAAGCCGCCGGCGATGGTGAAGCTTTCGGCCAGCATGGGCACGTTGTTCAGCGCCCGCCACAGGCCGCGCGCCTCCGCCAGCCCCGGCGCGACCCGGTCGAGCTCACCGGCGGCCATATACAGGCGGCTGCGGTCCATGAGGGCGACGGCCAATAGGTCGGGTTGGTCGAGGGCGCGGGCCAGGCCTACAGCGATTTCGCCCGACGCGGCGGCCAGGGCGTGGTGGCCGGTGGCACCATAGGCGAGCATGCGCGCCCAGGCCAGCCGCGCCTCGGCGGCGCGGTCGCCCAACTGCTGGGCCAGCACGTCGGCCTGGTTTGCCAGGCGCAGGGCCTCGTCGGCGTTGAAGCTGCCACTCGGCACCGCGTGGATGACCACCCGCTGGATCAGACTGGCGAGTTCGAGCGGCGGCTCGGCGCGGGCGCGGGCGGCAGCCTCCAGCGCGGTGTAGGTCGCCAGGGCGGTGGCGTAGTCGCCGCTCATCTCTTGCGCTCGCCCGCAGCTCAGGTAGAGGTGCATCAGTTGGTCGGCGGTGATGGGGGTGTGCGCGGACCAGGCGAGGGCGTGGGTGTAGTGCAGAATGGCCTCGGCGTTGGCGTAGGCCGCGGCCGCGGCGTCGGCGGCCAGGGTGGCGTAGTGCAGCGCCTGCGCCGCGTCGCCGGCTTCACTGAAGTGATGGGCCAGAGCCGGCAGCAGTTCGCGCCGCACGGTCTGCCCGGCGGCCAACTGCTCCAGCGTTTCGCCGACGGCCTGGTGCAAGGTCCGGCGGTGGCCCTTCAGCAGCGAATAGTAGGCGGCGTCTTTGATCAGCCCATGCC
>JAYUUW010000399.1:0-3857 GCA_043754665.1 Anaerolineales bacterium
TGTGGCGCTGGTCTCCGGCTACATGGTCGAGAAGTTCCCCACGCTGGGCCGCACCCGCGCCCGGCTGGTGGTGGACCTCTACGACCCGTTCATGCTCGAGAATCTGCACTACCACCTAAAAGACCCGCTCTCCACGCAGGAGGGCGCCAGCACCCACGCCACCAGCATCGTCAACCGTCTGGCCGCGCTGGGTGACTTCTTCATCTGCGGCAGCGAGCGCCAGCGCGATTTGTGGATGGGCGTGCTGGCCGCCAACGGCCGCGTCAACCCGCACACCTTCGCCGCCGACCCCACGCTGCGCGCCCTGCTCGATGTGGTCAGCATTGGCTTCCCCGACCGGCCGCTCCAGCCGGGGAATCTGCTGCGTGGCGTCAACCCGGCCTTCACGCCGGAGAGCCGCATTGTGCTGTGGGGCGGGGGCATGTGGGATTGGCTCGACCCGCTGACACTGCTGCGCGCCTGGCCAGCCGTCGTGGCGCGCCACCCCGAGGCACGCTTGGTCTACCTGGGTACCCGCCACCCCAACCCCGATGTGCCCACGCATCAAGTGGTGGGCGAGGCGCTGCGCCTGGCCGAAGAGTTCGGCGAGAAGGACAAGACCGTCTTCTTCATCGAGTGGCTGTCGTACGAGGCGCGCGAGGCCCTGCTGAGCGAGTCGGACATCGGCGTGGTGCTGCACCCGGTGCATGTCGAAACGCGCTACTCCATCCGCACCCGCGTGCTCGATTACTTTTGGGCGCAGTTGCCCATCCTCGTCACCGAGGGCGATGTGACCAGCGAGTGGGTGCGCGACCTGGGCCTGGGCCGCGTGGTGCCGCCATTTGAGGCGGCGGCCGTCAGCGCCGCGTTGATCGACATGCTGGCCCAGCCCAAGGCCGCCTGGGCGCCGGCCTTTGCCTCGCTGCCGGCCCGCTTCAATTGGAACAAAGTGATTGAGCCGCTGCGGCGCTATTGCTTGAGTGGTGCGCCCGCGCCCGACCGGCACTTGCGCGTCACGGCCGACCCAGCCCCGCGCGGCCCGCTGCGCCAGGCGGCCTATCTGTGGATGACTGAAGGCTTCCGGCCCATGCTGGGCAAAGCCTGGCGGTACTTGCAAATGCGCCGCGCCGGCTTCTAGCGCCATGAAAATCTTGCACGTGGTGCAGGGCTATGCGCCCGCCCTGGGCGGCACCGAGTGGCTCATTCAGCGCGTCTCGGAAGAGCTGGTGCGCCAGTTCAACGATGAGGTGACGGTGTATACCACCAACACCTACAGCGCCGAGGCGTTCTACTCGCCCCGCCTGCCGCGCCTGCCCGTCGGCTGGAGCGAGCTAAACGGCGTGCGCATCCGGCGCTTCCCAGTGCAGAGCGGCCTCAGCCAGGCCATGCGCTGGCCGCAAGCGCTGGCCTACCGTCTGCGCCTGCCCGGCAACGAGCGCTGGCGGGCGCTCTCCGGCGGCCCCATTATCACCGGCTTCGCGCAAGCCATCGCCGCTGAGCCGGCCGACGTCATCGCGGCGTCGTCCTTCCCGCTGCTGCACATGTTCGCCGCGCTCGAAGGCGGCCGGCTGTCGGGCCGGCCGGTGGTGCTGCACGGCGGCCTGCACCCCGATGACCCCTGGGGCTTCGACCGGCCCATGATCTACGCCGCCATTCGGCAGGCATCGGCCTACATCGCCAATACCCAGTACGAGGCCAACTACGTCATTGAGCGCGGGGCCGACCCGGCGCGCGTGGCCGCCATCGGTGTGGGCGTGGATGTTGACCGCTACACCGCGCTGACGCCGGCCGAGGCCAAGGCCAAGCTGGGACTTGGTGATGCGCCTGTAGTGGGTTTCATCGGACAGCAGGGGCGGCATAAGGGGCTCGATACGCTGCTGCGCGCCATGCGTCAGGTGTGGCAGGTCGTGCCGGAGGCCCAGCTCGTCATCGCCGGCGCGCGCACGCTCTACAGCGACTTTGTCGACCGCGATTTGGCCGCCTGGCCGGAAGCCCAGCGGCGCAAGGTCAAACTGTTTTATAACTTCCAGGAAGCCGACAAGGCGGCCCTGTATCGGGCGCTGGATGTCTTCGCGTACCCCTCCGGCTACGAGTCCTTTGGCATCGCCTATCTGGAGGCCTGGGCCTGCGGTTTGCCGGTCATTGGCTGCCGGCGCGGGGCGATTCCGTGGGTAATTTCGGCCGGCCGCGATGGGTTATTGGTGCAATTTCAGCATGACCAGCAGTTGGCTGACGCCATTGTCCTATTGCTCACCAACCGGGGCTGGGGTACGCTCATGGGTCAATTAGGTTATAATAAGGTTATAGAGAAGTTCAATTGGCCGGCCATCGCGCGGCGCTTTAGGGAGGTCTACACCAAAGCCCGCGCCGCCTAAGGGAAGGGAGTCACCAAAGCCTGATGCGGCATTCGAAATTGACTGGCACGTTCATGGGATTGGTAGCGGCTGCTATGTTGACAGCCGGTATGGGTCCGGCGCGGCCGGTGGTCGCCGCTGGGCTGCGCACGCCGCAGGCCGTCGTCACGGCGGCCGAAGGCAACGATTTTGCCACGCGGGTGCTGGCCGACCCATGGGATATGAACGCCCTCTCCGATGTCTCGATCTGGCTGAACCGCTCGGGGCAATCGTACGACACCGATAACATCCAGGTCGCCAATGGCGTGTTCTCGGCCCACTCGCGGACCGACGACGCCAACTTCTCCGTATTGTTCCCCGGTTACGAGGACATGGTCAAGAGCGGCAACATGGGAGCGCTCAAGCCGATCAACTCTAGCACCTACCGCTGCCTGTACACCGCCATGTACGTCCAAGGCGGCGGCGTTCAGAGCTACGCCCAGCCTATCTGGTTCGCCAACGATCGGCTCAATAACGGCACCTGGGGCCAAAGCTTTTTTGCTACATACAACAACTCGATCTGGGGGCTATATGCCCAGGATCTAACCACGGCGGGCGGCGTGCCCACCGGCTGGACCGGCTCGGGCACCTGGCAGGGGCTGCGCATTGACCCCACCAATCAAGCCAACCGCAATTTCTCGGTTGATTGGGTGCGCCTGACCGACTGCGCGGCTGTTAACGTGACCATCCACTGGCCGGCCAACGCCGGCGTCAATACCATCTGGCTGCGCCCGCAAGGCACTACCCGCGATATTGTCATCAAGGGCGGCGTCAGCGGCAGCGCCGGCCAGGCCACAATTGACGTGCAGGGCGTTCAGCCCGGCACCTATGAGATTCGGCTCGGCAACGGAACATCGTGCTGTACCGTCAACAGCACCGACTCGCTGGTGGTCAATCAAGCGCCGATTGCCAGCTTTATCACGCCCTCGGCCCTCAGCGGCGCCGACTACGCCACCCAGGCCGGCAACGTCTGGGATTTTGCCAACAGCGCCGATGTGGAAAGTTCTTATAACATTGCCACGTCCCTCCACAGCGGCCTGTTCGATTTGGTGACCCAGTCTGGCCCGTATCCAACCAGCGCCGATGGCCAATTTTTTCTCAACACGCCGCAAGACTTGAGCGGCGGCCAGTACCGTTACCTCACGTATCGCCTGTTTACCGAGTGGACTGTGTCGTCGCCCATCAACGGTTTGGTGCCGTGGCCCAACATGCCCGACGGCATGATCGCCCGCTGGGTGTGGTCCATCGTCGGGCCGAGCGGGCCGACCTACCGCTGCTACTTCGTCAGTCAAGACATCCCCTTCGATATTGGCTGGCACACCTATACCATTGACCTGTATGACGCCTACAATGGCCGCCCCGAAGCCGCCTCGGGCGAGTGCCCGGGGACCACGCCCAACTGGAACGGGACTGCGGGCATCAAAGAATTGCGCTTTGATCCCAACGAGAATGTCACGGCGGACCCGAACCGCGACCCCATTACGA
>JAYUUW010000400.1:0-2180 GCA_043754665.1 Anaerolineales bacterium
GCCAGGACAAAATCCGTCCGGGCTAAATCAACCAACGCCAGCAGCGCCAACACGATCACCAGCACAACCCCGCCGTAGATCAGGTTGGTCCGCACCGCCGACGAAAAACTGGCTTGGCCCTGTGGCTCGAAGCGGCTCTGGCCGGCCTGCCAGGCAACCGCCAGCAGCAAGATCGCCCGCGCCGCCAGCCAAGCCACGCTCACCAGCGCCGGCGCCACCGGCCGGCCATAGGCCTGCCCCGTGCCGGCCACCGCATCGGCCACCACCAGCAGGCCCAGGCCGCCGGCCAGCGCCCACAACACGCGCGGCTCCACGGTGGGCACATCTTGCTGCACCAGCACGACCAACCCGGCCAGGATAAGCCCATTGGCCACGGGCAGCGCCAGCGCCTGCGCCAGGCCCGCCCCGCTCAGGCCCTGGGCCACCAGCGCCGGAACCAGAATTTGCCAGAGGAAGATGCCCGCCACCACTGCGATGATGACCACATCGACCGCCAGCACCAGCCGCTGCTCGCGCCGCAGTGGCGCATACGGCAGCGCCAGCAGCCCGAAGAAGAACAGCGGATACATCAGCAGGCGAAAGCGCTCCGCCGGCGCCGCCCCGGCCAGCAGCCCGAGTATTTCAGCCAGCGCCGCCGCGAGAAAGCCGAGCAAGAAGAACACCCACGCCCGGCGCAGCGGCGCCGGGAAGCCTGCCGTGCGCGCGATATAGCCTCCGCCGGCCGCCATCACCAGCGCCAGCGCGAGCAGCGCCAGGCGCGTGCCGACTTCCAGCGCGCCGGCCGTGGCCCACGGGCTAAACGCCCACAACGCGAACACCGCCAGCGCGGCTAGTACGCCCACCAGGCTTCCGTTAAGTAGCTTGCGCATTCCGTTTCGACATCCGCCGGATCAGTCCCCCTGGCCCCACTGCGGGTTGGCAGTATAAGTCAGGCGGGCAATTTCTGCGAATGGGCGCTGTTTCTCAGCCGGCGGCGGGCGGCCCGGCCTTTCGTTGGTGTTTCTTTTCCTTCTGCCTCAGTTGCACGTATAATCCGCGCACGAGCAACCCGTTCCCTTTCAACCCCCATCGCCTGCGCGAGGAGAGCCCTTCATGACCCTGATCGCTCAGTGGATTTGGCACGCCGGTGACCCGGCGCCGCGCAACCTGCACCTGCAATTCCGCCGCACCGTGCAGCTCGCGGCCGCGCCGGCCGAGGCCAAGCTGCACCTCAGCGCCGACTCGCGCTATCTGCTGTACGTCAACGGCGTGCGGCTGGGCTTTGGGCCGGCCCGCGCCTACCAATACAACTACGAGTACGACACCTACGACCTCACCCCGCACCTCCACGCCGGCGCGAACGTCATCGCTGTGGATGTGTCGCACTACGGCGAGGCCACCTTTCAGCACCGCGTGGGCCGGGGCGGGCTGATCGCCCAGCTCGACCTGGACGGCCAGCCGCATGTGTGGACCGACACCACCTGGCAGACCAAGCCCTCGGCCGCCCTCAAGCAGCACACGCCGCGCGTGGCCTGCCAACTGCCGTGGGAAGAGCAAGTCGACGCCCGCCTGGAAGACCTGGGCTGGACCACCACCGCCTTTGACGACCGCGCCTGGGAGCCGGCCACCGTCATCGGCCCCGACGGCACCGCGCCTTGGAGCGTGCTCGCGCCGCGCACTATCCCGTTCTTCACCGACGACCTGGTGACCCCGCTGCGCGCCCGCACACTAGGCCGCCTGCGCCGCCCCGAAGTCGTGGCCGCGCTGCACGCCGGCCCCTACATCGCGCCCGGCGATGTGAGCGCCAACAAGCACGACGCCGATGTGCTCTTCGCCACCGTGCTGCATGTGCCACAGGCCGGCGCGGTCCACATTAAGCACGCCTTCGTCCCCGGCGGCGAGACCCCGCGCACCTCTATTGACGGCGTGCGGGTCGCGTGGGACACGATTTGGGCCGAAGAGAGCGCCACGGTCACGCTGGCGGCCGGCGACCACGCCGTGCTGCTCGACTGGCACTGCTACTGCCACGATATGGACATCACCTACACATTTACGGGCATCCCCGGAATGCGGGTGCAGTCGCTGCTGCCCGGCCAGCCCGGCACCTGGGTGGCCGCCCCGCTGCCTGGCGCGGCCCGGCCCGCCGCCCACGCCGCCGACAGCCTCGCCAGCTTACGGGACTGCGGGGCCGCCTGGCAGGT
>JAYUUW010000401.1:0-1684 GCA_043754665.1 Anaerolineales bacterium
GACACGCCCACGCGCACGCGGTCGCCTTGCCCGCCCAGCATGGTTTGCAGCGACACGCCTTGCGCCTGCGCGAAGAGGTCCCACAGGGCCAGCTCCATACCGGCCTTGGCCATGTTGTGCCCGCTGATGAAGGCAATGGCCTCGCGGTACTGCGCCACATCCTTGAGGTCGGCCGCCAGCACGGCCGGCACAATGAAGTCTTCGAGGATGTGCCAGTTGGTCTTGGTCGTCTCGTAGGAATAGCCCACGTTCTGCCCGGCCACGCACTCGCCCCAGGCCGTCAGGCCGCCGGCTTGCAGCCGCACCAGCACACACTCGCGGTCAAGCTCGGTCCAGCGCGATGTCTGGAAGGGCGTGACGTAAGGCAGCTTGACGTGGATCAGCGTCACAGAATCAATTTTCATTGCTAGTTCTCAGTGAACTCGATGCGCGGGCCGCCGCCGCCCGACAGCGCATAGAACGACCGCTGCCGCCCGTCGATCGGTTCGTGAAAGAAATCGGTGACGAGGTAGCCGTTACTGAAAGCCGCCTCGAACAACTCGCGTGTGTGGTAGCGCCAGTCCAGCGCCAACGCCAGATCGCGCGCCTTAATGGCCTGGAAGTCCGCTGGGATTTCCAGCAGCGCCAGCGTGCCCACCGGGATAGCGGTGTGCGTGGTGGGGCGCGGCAGGCCGTCGGGGCCGAGCACGCTGGGGTTAATCACCGGCGCGCCGGCCGCCGTGAACGACTGGAGCACCAGTGGCGCGCGCTGGCCGAACAGGCGCTCCTTCACGCGCGGCGAGGTGATCCACCAATCCACCTGAAAGCGGTCAGACGGCAGCCCCTGGTTGAGGCTGTCGGCCATGGCGCCATAGACCTCACGCTTGTAGGTGTTGCACACCGCCCCCAACTGCGCGATGTTGAGACGGGCGTTGCGCGACTCCAGCGGATCATAGGTCCACGTAATCAGCCGCACGCCCTGCGCATGCACGTAGTCGCGCTGGGTGAGCTTGAGCTGATAGCCGACCTGCTGGCCGCGATACTCCGGCAGCACGCCCAGTTGGTGCGAGCAGTGCTTCAGCTTCGCCAGCGCCGGGCGGCTGGGCTGCGACTCATCGGTGCCCAAGAAGCCCAGCAGGTAGCCGACCATTTGGTTGCCATGAAAGGCCCCCAGCACCAGCCCGCCGTTGTGGGCGATGGTGGTCAGTAAATGCAGCGGCACTACGTCGAGGTCGGGGCCGGGCCACACGGCCCGCTGCAAGACCTCGGCGGCCTGAAACTCGTCTATGGAGGTCAACGGGCGGATGGTGATGATGGGTTGAGCAGACATAGGCTAGGTGCCGAACACAAAGCGGCGCAACTCGGGCAGCCAGCGCTTATGGCGCAGGTAGCCCAGCGTGGCCGGGGAAAACCGGGCTGGCTTGAGGCCGAACAGGCGGGTAACGCTGGTCAACTCACAGGTGCGGCTGATGGCGAGATAGTCGAGCCAGCGGGTGGTCACCGGCGAGCGCGGCAGCAGTTGCTCCATAAACCAGGCCCCGCCGCGCAAATACACCGGCCGCACCGGCACGACCAGGCGGTGCACCCCCAAGACTTCCATCACAATCTCGACCATGCTGCGGAAGGGCACAAACTCCGGCCCGCCCAGCGACACGGTCTGGTTCATCAGGCTGTGCTCGGCCAGGCTCCACTCGATGCAGGTGGC
>JAYUUW010000402.1:0-3916 GCA_043754665.1 Anaerolineales bacterium
CATGGTGGATGATCTGGGCCGTCTCAAGTTCGCGCCCGAAGTGTGGCAGCCCTTCAACGCCGACGCGGTGCTGCTGCTCGACCGTGAACGCCGCCGCCGCTGGATTGGCGGCGACCGGCCCGGCTACCGCGACCCGTATAGCTGGTGGGCGGGCGAGCGCGCCGAACTACACCTGCTGCTCTCGAACGGTCTGGGCGACATAGGCGGGGGAACGCTGTCGTGGCAACTGTCGGACGCGGCCGGCGCATTCTTCGCGGGGCAAGCGCTCATTGGCCCGGTGCCGGCCGCGCAGGTGCAGGAACTGACCACGCTCATGCCCACGCTGCCGGCCGCGCCCGACCGCCCGGCCGAGCTGCGCCTGGAAGTGGTGCTGGACCTGCAACTGGGCTCCGGCGAGACGCGCCGGCTGACCAACGGCTGGACGTTGTGGGCCATACCGCGAGCGCGTCTACCCGCCCTGCTGCCGGTGGCCGGGGCACTGCGGCATGACCACAACTTTGCCCGCCTCGACCGCCGCGCCGCCGTGGTCGATTTGGCCGCTGCCCCGCTGGCACATCCGTTCGTGGCCGACGCGCTGACGCCGGAGGTGCTGGAACGCGTGCAGGCCGGCGGTGCAGGCGTGTGCTGGCTGCGCCGGCCGGATGCGCGCTACACGCAGGCGCTGCCGTTTTGGCGCGAGGCGATCCATACCTTTGCTGAGCACCCGCTGTGGGCGCGTGTGCCGCACGCCGGCCACGCCGACTTGCGCTTCTTCAGCCTCGCCACCGACTTCGCGCTGGACCTGGCCGCGCTGCAAGCGTTCCTTGGCCCCGAGGCTGTCTGCCACCCGTTGTGGCGGCGCTTCGACGCCCGCACGCTCACCTGGGCCGAGTACCTCGTTGCAGTACAATACGGCGCAGGCCGCCTGTTCGTCACCAGCCTGCGCTTTGAAGGCGGCTTGGGCAGCCAGCCGGCCGGCTTCGACGCCAACCCAAGGGGCGCGTGGTTGCTGGCGCAATTATTGGCAGAAGGGCCACCATGACCGACACCATCCGCATCTTCGGCGTTCCCATGGACCTCGGTCAGCGCCGGCGCGGCGTGGATATGGGGCCGAGTGCCGTGCGCTACGCCGGGCTGAACGACCGCCTGCGCGCCCTGGGCCACACCGTCATCGACAACGGCAATCTGACCGTCCCGCTGCCCGAGAACGAGCCGCCCGACACCAGCCGCGCCCGCCACCTGGCCAGCATTGCCGCCGTGTGCCAGGAGGCCTACGCCGCCACGCGCGCCTGCCTGGAGCAGGGCGAGTGCGCCGTGTTCCTGGGCGGCGACCACTCCATCAGCATCGGCACGGTCTCGGCCATGGCGCTGCACGGCGAGCCGGTCGGCGTCATTTGGGTCGATGCGCACGGCGACTTCAACACGCCGGAGATTTCGCCCTCCGGCAATGTGCATGGCATGGCGCTGGCGGCGCTGCTGGGCCACGGCCCGGCCGAACTGACCGACATCGGCCGCCCCGGCGCGAAGTTGCAACCCAGCCAGGCGGTGCTCATCGGCACGCGCGACCTCGATGTGGCCGAGCGCACGGCGCTGCACGCCAGCGGCATTCTCGTCTTCACCATGCGCGAGATCGACGAGCTGGGCATGGCCGCCGTGGCCCGCCGCGCGCTCGACCACCTGCGCACGCTGGCCCGCCTGCACATCAGCCTCGACATGGACTCGCTCGACCCCAACGAGGCCCCCGGCGTGGGCACACCGGTGCCGGGCGGCTTCTCGTACCGCGAGGCGCACCTGCTCATGGAAATTTTGGCCGACACCGGCAAGGTGCGGTCGCTCGACATTGTTGAGGTCAACCCCATCCTCGACGACCGCAACCGCACCGCCCGCCTGGCCGTGGACCTGACCGCCTCGCTCTTCGGACAACGCATCATCTAGCGGCTGGCGACCCTGACCCCCCATGCCTTTCCTAACCGTCAACGGCGCGGCGCTGTACTACGAGACTTTTGGCGTGGCGCTGCCGCACCAAACGCCCATTGTGCTGATCCACGGCTCGACCAACACCGGCCGCAGCGATTGGGACGTGATGGCCCCGCGCCTGGCCCGCGCCGGGTACTATGTGATTGTGCCGGACTGCCGCGGCCACGGCCAGAGCGCGAACCCCACGCTCAGCTACACCTTCCGCGAGATGGCCGCCGACGCCGCCGCGCTGGTGCGCGCCTTGGGCTACGAACGCGCCCACCTGATCGGCCACAGCAACGGCGGCAACGTGGTGCTGGTGGCGCTGATGGAGCAGCCCGACGTGGTGGCCACGTGCATCCCGCAGGCCGCCAACGGCTACGTGAGCGCCGACCTGGTCGAAAAGGAGCCGCCGCTATTTGACCCCGACCGCGTGGCCCGTGACGCACCCGCCTGGATGGAAGAAATGCAGGCCCTGCACGGCCCCACTCACGGCCCGGACTACTGGCGCGATTTGCTGCGCCTGACGCTCAACGAACTCATCGCCGAGCCGAACTACACGCCCGCCGACCTGGCCCGCGTGCGCCGGCCGGTGCTCGTCATCCAGGGCGCCAACGACCGGGTGAATGCCACCGGCCGCCACGCGCAGTACCTGGCCGAGAACATCCCCGCCGCCGAACTGTGGCTGCCGGAGGGCGTGGCGCACAACGTCCATCGCGAGCGGCCGGACGAGTGGCTAACGCGCGTGCTCGACTTCTATCAGCGCCGCGCCGATTCTGTGTAGCGCGGCCGACCTCAGCGCAAACAATACGCGGGCGAGTCAGTTGGTCTGACTCGCCCGCGTTTGTTCTTGTGGTCTGGCGCTGCGGCTAGCGGTCGGCCCACAAGCCCGCGCCGTGCTCCACGATCAGCCGGATGGGCCGGATGACGTAATACAGAAAGCCCAGCGCCGGGGGCAGGCGCACATAGCGCCAGTCGCGCACGGTGGGTCGCGCCATGGCCGCGCCGTAGCGCAGCCTGTCGCGCCAGCGCTCGCGCATGCGCAGGTGGAAGCGCGGCTCCTCGAACGGCCCGAGCCAGTGATAGGGCCGCTGCCGGAAGCGCTCAGCCGCTTGCGCCGCCATGCGCGCTGCCGCTTTGTCGGCCGCGACCCACGCCGCCACCGCGACCGGCAAGGGCGCATCCAGCAGGCTTTGCGCCAGCGCCAACCCCATGTGCAGAATGCGGGTGCAGCCGTTAGCCCGCGCCAGCGCCGCTACTTCATTCCAATCTAACTCCGGCGTCGCCCGCACTGTCTCAGCCACATCGCAGACCTGGCTCAGCTTCAGCCAGCAGTGGTTGGCCCCATGCACGCACAAGATTAATAACTGCCAGGCCGGCCCGAACGTGCGCAGCCGCTTGCCGCCCAGACTCACGCTGGCGGTGCCGGCCCACAGCGCCTCGGCCTCGACCGGAAAGCCAATGTAGTTGGGCGTCAGCGTCCAGTGCAGTTCCAGCGCCACGCCGGTCTCGGGCTGGGTGAGCGTGAAGTTGTATTTGGTGTCGAGGTGGCGCTGCTCTTCCGCCGGGGTCAGGTCGGGCGCAGGCCAGGTCTGCCGCCAGCCGGCCGCCAGCAAATGCGCCCGCGCCGCCAGCACGTCGCGCTGGTGCACCAAAATGTCGAGATCGGCAAACTGCCGCAGCGACGGCCGCCCATACACCTGCGCCGCCAGCACCGGCCCCTTGTAGGGCAGCACCGCCAGGCCTTGCGCCTCCAGCAGCGCGATGACGTTGACGAGCGCCCGCGTGAAGAACAGGTTGCGCCGCGCGTTGGCTTGCACTTCCGCCTCCGCCTTGGTGCGCACCTCGGCCGGCACCGCACTCGGGCAAGCGCCCTGCACAGCCGCCCACACCAGCGGCAGCACGCCCTGCGCCAGCGCCAGCGTGACAACCTCGCCCCACGCCACCGGCCCGGCGGCCAGCGCCTGCATGCGCGCCACGT
>JAYUUW010000403.1:0-13111 GCA_043754665.1 Anaerolineales bacterium
CGCGGACCAGGACTACAGCTCGAACCTGCTGGCCATGCTGGCGCAGGTGCCCAACCCCTGGGTGATTACCTGGATCGAGGACCGGCCGCCGAG
Organism: Anaerolineales bacterium; assembly: GCA_043754665.1. Classification (GTDB taxonomy): domain Bacteria; phylum Chloroflexota; class Anaerolineae; order Anaerolineales; family UBA6663; genus JADZEK01. The sequence goes on from JAYUUW010000403.1 coordinate 94, forward strand.
CGCGCCGGTCGACACGGCGCGGGTGGTGCAAGCCATCACCCTGGCCCAGCAGCGCCAGGCCGCTTATCTCAAACTGATCTCGCTCTATCCGCTGGCGCTGGTGCCAGCGGCCGAGGTCATTGGTGAAGTCCCCAAGGGCGTGCCCTACCGCGTGAGCCTGACCGTGGCGCTGTGGCAGCAGGCGGCGCTGCGGCAGTTGCTGCGCCCCGGTGAAAGCGCCTGGGATATTGAGCGGCTCGGCAGCGGCCGGTCGAGCGCCCTGGCCGGCGGTTTCTATGGGCTGCCGCTGGCCACGCGCTGGGCGCCGCCCCTGCCGCACCGCCATATTGTGCTCAAGGGCCGGATCATGCGCGCCGCGCTGCCGTTTCTGCGGCGGGAAGGGCTGCGCGAACTGCTGGCGCGCCGGCCGGTGCAGTCGTGGTGGGCGTATGGGTATGACTGGGTCTACTACCGGGCCTACGATCTGTATAACGCCTTGCTGTGGCTGGGCGCGCGGCTGAGCGCTGCCCGCCGCCCGCCGGTTGACCCCGCCGCGCCGCGCCCCGATCAGGCCTGATGCGTCTCGGAATCAAGTTCACCCCCACGCACACCACGGTGGGCGGCAGCCAAATGACCGTGGCCCAGCATTTGCTCCCGGCGCTGTACGCCCAACACCCCGACCTGGTGCTGCTGACCGCCACGCCCGAAGCCTTTGGGCCGCTGGCGCAGCAGGTGCCGGTGGTGCGGGTGCGCAGCCCGTTTTTGCAGCCGGGGCTGCCGGCCAAAGCGGTCACCTTCGTGCAGCAACAGTTGACCGTGGCCGCCGCCGCCCGCCGGGCCGGGTGTGACCTGATCTATTGCCCCTACACCTACGAGGTGCTGACCGCCACCCGCCTGCCGCAGGTGGTGGTGGTGCACGACCTGATCGCCCTGCACTTCGCCGCGCACTTTCGGGTGACGGCCGCCCTGTGGCGGGCAGTGTATCTGCCCGCCCTGCGCCGCGTGGCCGCCGTCGTCACCGACTCGCACTACACGCGCGACGATCTGCTGGCGCACAGCGCCCTCGCCCCCGCGCGGGTGCACGTGGTGCCCTTTGGGTACGCGCCCAGTCAGGGCGACCCCGGCTGGCCCAGCAGCGTGCCGGCCGAGCCGTACCTGCTGTACGTCGCCAGTTCCTGGTATCCTTATAAGAACCTGGTCGGGCTGCTCCACGCCTTCCACCGCCTGCGCGACAAGCTGCCGCATCGGCTGGTGATCGTCGGCCAGCGCGTGCCGCGCTTTGCAGCCGAGGTGGAGCGCACGCTGGCGGAACTGCAATTGGGGGCGCGCGTGAGCCTGCTCTCGCACGTGCCCGACACCGAGTTGGGCCGCCTGTATCGCCAGGCCGCGCTGTTCGTGTATCCGTCGTTGTTTGAAGGATTTGGCATACCGCCCTTGGAAGCCATGGCCAATGATGTCCCGGTGGTCGCCGTGCGCGCCACCTCCGTGCCGGAGGTGTGCGGCGAGGCCGCGCTCTACGTGCCGCCCGGCGATGTGGCCGCGCTGGCCGACGGCATCTGGCAGGGGGTGACCGATGAGCCGCGCCGCGCCCAGCTGCGCCAGGCGGGCCGCGCCCAGAGCCAGAAGTTCACCTGGGCCGCTTGTGCGGCGGGCATTTTGACCATCTGCCAGGCCGTCGCGGCGCGGAGCCGATGATCCCGCCGCCGCGCCGCAGCCTATTGCGCTCGTCCGTCATCATCTCCGGCCTCTCGGTCGGGGTGTCGCTGATGGGCTTTGCCAACCAACTGTTGGTGGCGCATTTCTTCGGCGCGGGCGCGCGGCTCGACGCCTACTTTGTAGGCGTCAGCCTGCCGCTGCTGCTCATCGGCCTGGTGAACGGCATGTTCGCCTTCTGGCTGGTGCCGCAGTTGGTGCGCGCCCGCGCCCCAATACAACTAGGGCAGGCCGGCGCGCCCGACCAGTACGACCAGTTGGCCGGGCGGCTGCTGCTGGGGTTGACGTTAGGCGGGGGGCTGGTGGCGGCCCTGGCCATTGTCGCCGCGCCGGGGCTGCTATACCTCATGGCGCCCACCTTGCCGCCCGCGCTGCACGCCGAGGCCACGCTCACCGCGCGCCTGGGCTGGCTGACCTTCGTCTGCGCCGTGGCGCTGTTCTATCTCACGGCCATGCACAACGCCGGCGAGCGCTTCATCTTGCCGGTGCTGGCCAGCCTGCTGCCGCCGGTCGGCATGATTGCCTTCAGCCTGGTGTGGGCCGAACCGCTCGGCCCGGCCGCGCTGGCCTGGGGGCAGGCCGCGGGCCACGCGGCGGGAGTGCTGCTGCTACTGCCCGGCTGCCGGCGCGAACTGCGCTTTGGGGGCGGGCTGGCCGCCACCTGGCAAGCGCTGCGCCCGGTGTTGCAGCCGCTGCCGCTGGTCGTCCTGTCGATGTTGTGTTTCAACATCTTCGGCACCGTCGATGCGGTGTGGGCCTCGCGCCTGGGGGCCAGCCAGTTGTCTTACCTCGGCTACGCCCAGCGGCTGCTCATCGCCGTGGCGAATGTCATCGTCCTCGGCCCCATGACGGTGATCTTGCCGCGGCTGGCCGCCGCCGCGCACGCCGGCGAGCACGACCAGTTTTTGCAGGAGACCGGGCTGGTGCTGCGGCTGGTTCTCACCCTGGCGGCCATGGTGGCCTCCGCGCTGGCGGTGCAGGCCCTGCCGCTGGTCGAACTGCTGTTTGAGCGCGGAGCCTTCACCCATGCCGCCGCCGAGGGCTTGGCCGGCACACTGCCCGGCCTGTGGGCGGGCATGGTCGGCCTGTGCGGCGTCTCGATCTTATTCCGCGCGCTGCACGCCCGCCACGACCGGCGCGCGGCGGCGGCGCTGGGCGCGTTCGGGGCCGGCGCCTACTTCATCCTCTCGGGGTTACTCAGCCAGGTCTGGCAGCTCAACGGCATTGTGGCCGCTTACGCGCTCACCTGGTGGCTGCTGCTGGCGCTGGCCGCCGGGCGCGTGTGGGCCGGCGCCGCCCGGCTCCCGCGCCCCACCGTGGTCTTCGCCCTGCGGCTGCTCAGCGCCACGGCCGTGAGCGTGGCGGTCGGCCTGCTGGCGCGCTACTGGCTCATCGTGCCGGTCAGCGCCGCCGGCCCACTCGGCCTGGCGCTGCGGCTGGGCCTGTGCGGAGCGCTGAGCGGGCTGGCGTTCTTGGTCACCGCGGTGCTGGTGTTGGGCATGCCCGAGCTGCGGCTGCCCCTGGCCCGCGTGCCGCTGTGGCGCTGGCTCGAAGCACACTGGACCTTTGCGCGGGTGCGCCCATGACCACCGAATCGTTTCAGATCCGCCACGCCGACACCTTGGCCCGCCTAGAGCTGCTGGCCCCGCGCCTGGTGCCTTACAGCCTGGCGGCGGCCTGGTCGGTGCTGCTGGCGCTGCTGTGGCGCTTTGAGACCCCCAGCCTGCTGCACACCCTGGCCGCCTCACTCACCACGCTAGGGCTGGCCATTGGGCTGATCGAGATCAGCGCGCGCCTGGGCTATATCGCCTCACGCAATGCCTGGGTGGTCGCCTTCCTGCTCAAGCTCACGCTGTCGTACGTCATCACCAGTTACCTGTGGGCCGAACCGCTCACCAAGCTCAACCTGCTGCGCGTCGCGGTGGCGGCCCCCGGCAACCAAGACTCCAGTCTCTACGACTTTCAAGCGGTGCAAGCCGCGCTCAATGGCTTCCGCGCCGAGTATCTCAACTTCACCTGGCAATCGCTCGGCGTGGTGGGCTACCTGGCCTCGATCTATCGCCTCTTCGGCGTCAGCGTGTGGTACGTTTCCATGTTCAACGCCGTGCTGGCACTGATGGGAGTGCTGGCGCTGGCCGGCATTCTCACCACGGTCGACCCGGAGCACCGCCGCCAGTGGCAGTGGGTGCGCTTCGCTCTGCTCATTCCCTATGTGGCCTACTACGACGCCACACCGGCCAAAGAGCCCTTGACGGTCGGGCTGTTCTATTTCACGCTGCTGTTCATGCTGCGCCTCATCCTGCGCCGGGGCACGCTGTGGCGCAATGGCCTGCTCACGCTGGCCGGCCTGGCACTGCTGACGCTGGTGCGGCCCAACGTCGCCCTGCTGCTGCTCATCCCCAACGTCTTGGTGCTGGTCCTGCGCTTGGGGGTCAAGCGGGGCCTGGCCATGCTGCTGGTCGCCGGGGGGCTGGTGTTAAGCCTCATCGCGGTCAGCGGCAACTTATTGCGGGTCACCGAGTTGTACTTCAACCCCGACGCCTGGCTGCGAGGGCTGGCGCGCTTCTGGGCCGAACGAGAGGCGGCCGGCGACCACCCGCTCAAGCTGTTGATTGGCAGTCTGCTGCTGCCGCGCTCGCTGGTCGACCTGGTGCTGCTCTCACCCGTGCGCGCGCTGGTGTGGTTCTTTTTGCCCTACCCCATCATCGTGCCCGACTGGGCCACGCTCTTTAACCTGCGCCCGCTGCTGGCCAGCGACCCACTGGCCGTGGTGCTGTTTGGGGCCGAGCTGCCGGCGCTGTTGAGCACCTGGCTGCTCATCGGCCTCTCGCCGTTCGTGGCCGCGGCGGTCTTGGCGCGCCGCACCTGGCGCAGCCCCGGCTTTCAATTGGTGCTGCTCAATCTCTTTTCTATTCTGCTGGTCATCAGCAATCTGCAATTCATCATGGGCCGGCGCTACCGCACGCTGCTCGAGCCGCTGATCTTGGCGGTGGCGCTGTGGGGCGCGGTGCATGGCCGGCCGGCCAAATACCAGGCATTGTTTTACGCCGTCTTGGTGGGCGGCGTCGTCATCGTGGAACTCATCGCATTGGGCTAAGGCCCGCCAGTGAGCGGCCCAGGGGAGGCAGTATGCCAACATTTCGGCGGTGGGTGGGCGAGGCATTGGCTTGGGTGTTCGCGCGCCGGTGGTTTCAGCCGCTGGCGCACGGCCTGCATCGCTGGGGGCTGATCGGGCTGAACATCGGCACCGGCGACCACGTGGCCACCAGCGGCGAGACGTTTGCGCTGCGGCTGGCCGGCCGGCTGCTGCCCAGCCGGCCGGAGCGGGTGGTGTTCGACGTGGGCGCTAACCGGGGCGACTTCACCCTGGCGGCGCTGGAGGCGCTCGGCCCTGCCACCCGCCTGCTGGCCTTTGAGCCCTCACCGCAAAGTTTTGGCCTGCTGACGCTGGCCCTGAACCGGCACCCGACAGTCGAGCTGCACAACCTCGGCCTGGGAGAGCAGCCGGGCCGCCTCAACCTGTATTCCGAAGGGGTCGGGTCGGGCATGGCGTCGCTCTACCAGCGCGACTTGCAGGCGCTGGGCCGCGCGCTCGATCACGTGGAACAGGTGGAGGTGACCACGCTCGACCTGTTCTGCGCCGAGCATCAGATCACCGCCATCGACTATCTGAAGCTCGATGTGGAGGGCCATGAGTTGAGTGTGCTGCACGGCGCGCAGGGCCTGTTGGCGGCCGACGCCATCCGCCTGATCCAGTTTGAGTTTGGCGGCTGCGCCATTGATGCCCGGGTGTTCTTGCGCGACCTCTATCACCTGCTCAACGGCCGCTTCCGGGTGTACCGGATGCTGCGCGATGGCCTGGCCTTTCTGCCGCGCTATTCCGAACGCGATGAGGTGTTTGTGACGACTAACTTTCTGGCGGTCTCGCGCCAATGGCCGCAGCTCTAGCCGCGCCGCCCCCCGCGCGCTGGCCGGCGCTGCTGGGCGGGCTGCTGTTCCTGCTGGCGCTGGCGCACGGGGCACTCTATGCCGTTCTGACCCCGCCCTGGCAGGCGCCGGACGAGATCGCCCATTTTGAGTATGCCTGGCTGCTGGGGAAGCTCCGCCATCCGCTGTGGAACGAGAATGCGTCGCCGGAGCTCGAGCGCGCGATCATTCAATCGCTCTACACCTATGACGCCTGGACCTATGTGGGCGTGCCGACTCCGGCCGTGCCGCCCGAGCGGCTGGCCGACGCGCCGTTCTTCAGCCGCTCGCGCACGCTGACGCGCTTCTCGCTCAGCTATGTGCTGTATGCCGCCGCCGCCCTGCCCTTTGCAAGCGCCGGCCTGATCGCCCAGTTGTATGCCATGCGGGCGGTCTCGGTCATCTTGGGCGCGCTGATGGTCGCGCTCACCTACCGGCTGGCGCGCCTGGTCGAGCCGAACTCACCGGCGCTGGCGTGGGGCAGCGCGCTGTTCGTGCTGCTGCTGCCGCAGCATGCCTTCCTGAGCGGGGCCGTCAGTGACGGCCTGCTGGCCGAATTGCTGGCCACGCTGAGCGTGTATGGGGTGGTGCGGGTGTGGCCCCGCGGGCTCACCTGGCGCTGGCTGGCGCTCATCGTCGGCAGCGCCTTCGCGGCGCTGTTGTCGAAGGCCACGGCGCTCTATTTGCTGCCGCTGCTGGCGCTGGGCGCGCTGGCCGTGGCCCGGCGCTGGTACACGGCCCCCGGCCGCACCGCCGGGCAGCGCCGCCGGGCCGGGCTGGCGCTGCTGCTGAGCGGCGGCGCGCTGGTTATCGGCGGACCGCTGTTCGTGGCCTGGCTCAATCGCGTGTCGTCCCAGTTAGTCGGCGTCACGGCCACGCTCCAGGCCACCATCGGCAGCCCCACCGAATGGGGCGCCTACTTGCAGCGGCTGCTGACCAGCGGCGAGTTCGCCCACGCCTGGGCGCAGACGTTCGAGAGCTTTTGGGGGTACTTCGGCTGGATGATCGTGCGCCTGCCCGCACCCTGGCTGCTGCTGTTGTATGGCCTGGTGCTGTTGGCCCTGCTGGGTTGGGGGCGGCGCTGGGCGGATGCGCGGCGCACCGCGGGCGCGCCGGGCGGGCGGTTTACGCCGCTGGCCCTGGCCGCCGGGCTGGCGCTGCTGGTACTCATGGCTTGGTTCGTAACCACCCCAGTCGGGCTAGAATACTCGCAGGGCCGCTATGTGTTCGGCGCGCTGGCCCCGCTGGCGGTGCTGCTGGTCGGCGGCTGGCTGGGCGGGCCGCGGGCGCAGGGCGGACGGCTGCTGGCGCTGCTGGCCGGGGCGGTCCTCTTTGACGCCGCCGCGCTGTTGAGCGTGCTGTTGCCGTACTTTTATCGCGTGGTGTAAGGGCTGGTTGCTAGGCCGCCCCCGATGGAGGAAGTTGTAATGTCATTGTCATTGTTGCGTTTACTACCGGTGGCGAGCCTGCTGCTCGGCCTGAGTGGCTGGCCCGCGGCGCGGCCGGTTAGCCTACCGATCGTGGAGCCGCGCCAAACCACAACCACGACTCCCGCCCGGCTGGCCGAAGCGCCGGCCCAGCCGGCCGTCGTCACCAAAAACTATCTGCCGCTGGTCACCAATCGCTATGCCTCGCATTACACCTCGCCGTTTGGCATGGTGATGTACACCACCATTAACAACGACGCCGGGCAGGCCAAGATGCGGGCGGCCGGCACGCACTGGTTTACCACTGACCTGTTATGGGCCGACGTGGAGCCGAACCCGCCGGTCGGCAACGTGCACACTTACACCTGGACCAGCAACGACCAAGACGCCCTGAATGTGCAGGCCGCCGGCGGCGAGATGTACATGCTCATCAACCGCAACCCAACGTGGGCTTCGGCCTACCCCAGCGGCCCGGTCACCAACACGGCCAATCTGGTGGCCTTCGCCGCCGCCCTGGCCGAGCGCTACGATGGCGACTACGACACCGGCTGCGGCGGCACGTGCGACGCCCCCGGCCACACTGTCATTAACTACTGGTCGTTCTACGCCGAGCCGGATAACGGCGCCGAGTGGGCCGCGCTGCAAGGCAAGGGCTACTGGGGCCACAACGCCGCCGGCTACGCCGCCATGCTGATGCAAGTGTCGGACGCCATGCACGCCGCCAACCCCAACGCCAAAATCCTGATCGGCGGCGTGGCCTTCGACTCATTTGAGAGCGACGGCGGCCCGTTCGTCGAGAGCTTTCTGGGCGACACGCTGGCGGCGCTCGGCAACGCCAGCGCCGTCAACTACATCGACGCCATCGCCTTCCACTACTACCCCATCAACACCACCCGCTTTCCGAGCATCCTCGAAAAGGGCCTGGAAATTCGCGCCATCATGAACGCTCACGACCTCAGCCAATTGGAGCTGATTGTGCCAGAGATGGGCTATTGGAGCACCCCGGCCAACGGCAGCAGCGAACTCAAGCAGGCGCAGACCTTGGCGCAGATGTATGTCAAGGGGCTGTCCATCGGCATCAGCCACCTCGATTGGTTCGCCACCTTTGACGACGGCGGCGGCATGGAAGCGCACGGGTTGTTTAACAACCACAACCTCGACCAGCCCAAGCAGGCCTACACCGCTTACAGCACCCTGGCGCACAGCCTCAACGGCCTGCACTACAACCGCACCGTCAGCATCAGCAATGGCGAAGGCTATGTGTTCCGCACCACCGATGGCCGCGAGTTGACTGCCGCCTGGGCCACCGGCGCCTCAGCCCTCGCCTACTTTCCGACGAGCTGCATCCACAAGACCGACCTGCTGGGCGGGGTGAGCGTGATTGCCGATGGCGGCCCAGGCGACGCCGACGGCGCCAACGGCTGGGTGGCCGTGCCGTTGAGCCAAAATCACGCCGTTTATCTCGCCGACTGCGACTAACCGGCCGTCGGCCGGGCGCTAACAGGCATGGGTTAAGTAGGGGGTTGAGGGCGGGACGGGCAACGCGGGGCCGCGCTGGTCGAACGGCGGCTCTGCGGCTGGTCAGCGCATTGGGTCAGGGGCCACATAGGCGCGTTGCTCCACTGCGTAGGGCCGGATCAGATCCAAGGGGAAGGTCGGGCGCTGCAACAGGGCGTCGAGGCGCTCAGACCGCCACAACAAACAGTAGCCACTGGGATAGCCGCTGTCTTGCGCGGCCGTGTAAGCCGGAAAATAGCAGGTCGTGATGCCGGCCTCTAACAAGGCCGCCCTAATCAACTCGACGTTGACTACCACCCCGCCATACGTGCCCGCCACAAAACTGGCGTCCAGCGGCACCTGAAAATCATCGATCATCGCGACAAACTCGTCGAGCGCAAAGAGGAGGCGCAGTTCCTCCGCCAGCGGCAGCGAGTCGAGGTCCAGCTCGTTTTCATGGGCATCCAAGTAGAAGAAGGGTTTCGCGCCGGGGAGGCCCTTCAAATGCGCGCAGGCCTGGCGGAGAAAATTGCGGCTGTCATCATGGGCCAGCACAATGTGCGGCAAACCGAACGTGACCGCGCGGCTGATGCGGTAGTTCCGGCGATTGACCTCGCAGCTCCACACTGGCTGATTCAAAAAGCGCTGCGCGCCCACGGTGGTGGCCGCATGATACGTGCCCATTTCGTAAAAGCTGCTGGCGGGCAGGCCTTCGACCAGGCCCTGAACGACCTTAGCCCGCAAGACATTCTTGTTGAACATATCCAGCGGGGCTTGCTTCGCCCAAGCCAGCGCCTGTTCTATCGACGTGGCGGCGCGCAAGGCGCGGTAATCTTGACGGCGGCTGGCGAGGCGCCGAACGATGCGTTGCAAACGGGACATGACTGGCTCCGGGGAGACGCCACCCGCCCTTTGGCTTGGCGTGACCGCTTTCCGGCCATGAGGCGGGGTGGCTGGGTGTGTAAGCTCGGACGTATTAAGGCCGGGGCGAGTATAAAGGTGCGTCAGGCGAAAGTCAAATTACGGCGCAATCGCGCACATTTTTCGGTGGCAGCAGCGTCAACGCGCCGGTCTCTCGCGGAGAGACCGGCGCATTTGTGTTGAATCCGGCTTACTTTCGCGCGTTAGGCAGCGAAGACGTCGCGCCGCCACTGCATCCACCCGGCCGGGTCGTCTGGCCGCTGGTCTCAGCGCCCGCCGCTGTTGCTCCTGACCGGCCCGGCTAGCCCTATGGTATTATTTCCCCCACCCTCGTCGCAACGCGGGGATTTTGGGGGCAGTAAAGACACTTATGGCAACAGTTTTGCTCTGGGCCGCGGTCGCATTGGTCCTTTACACCTACATCGGCTATCCTGTGCTGTTGTGGCTGGCAGCCCATTTGTGGCCACTGCCGGTCCCCGTGCCACTGGCCGACGAACACCTGCCCAGCGTGTCGGTGCTGATCGCCGCCCACAATGAAGAGCAGCACATCGCCGCCAAGCTGGCCAACTGCGCGGCGGTCGATTACCCCCCCGACCGGATTGAATTCCTCATCGGCTCAGACGGCTCGCACGACGCGACCAACGCGCTGGTGCGCGCCCACGCCGCCCCCAACGTGCGCCTGCTAGCCTTTGCCGAGCGGCGCGGCAAGCCCGCCACCATCAACGATCTGCTGGCCGAGGCGCGCGGCGACATCCTGGTCTTCACCGACGCCAACACCCTGCTCGAGCCGCCCGCCATCCGCCGGCTGATGGCGCACTTTGCCAACCCGCGCGTCGGGGCCGTCGGCGGCCGGCTCATCCTGCGCGCGCCGGGGCCGGTCCCCGCCCGCCGCACTGCCGACGAGTCGCTCTACTGGCGCTACGAAAGCTGGATCAAGGCGCACGAGGGGCGGCTGGGGCTGCTGGCCGCGGCCCCCGGCGCGCTGCAAGCCGAGCGGCGCGCCCTGGTGCAGCCGCTGCCCACCCAACGCCTGATGTCAGATGACCTGCTCACGCCCGGCCGGGTGCTGCTGCAGGGCTACGCCGTCACCACCGAGAACAACGCCATCGGCCGCGAAGAGACCGCCGCCGAAACCCGCGCCGAACTGCGCCGCAAGATTCGCGTGGGCGAGGCCGGCTACAACACCCTCATCTATCTGTGGCCGCTGCTGCTTCCCTGGCGCGGCCGGGTGGCCTGGATGTTCTGGTCGCACAAAGTGCTGCGCTGGCTGGTGCCGTTTTTGCTGCTGCAAATATTCTGCGCCAACCTGTTCTTGCTTCACCAGCCGCTCTACCAGGCGGCCTTCGCAGCCCAGGTGGGCTTCTACGCCGCCGCGGCGCTGGGCTATGTGCTCGAAGGCCGCCGGCCGCTGCCGTGGTGGCTAAGCTTTCCGTATTACTTTGCCGGGGCTAACCTGGCGCTGTTCCTCGGCTGCCTGCGCAGCCTCACCCGCGCCGGCTCCGCCACCTGGGCGCGGCCCGCGCGCTAGCGCCTCCCCCCGAAAGACCGGCCCTGCATGACCGACCTGCCTGAGGTGCGTTTGCCGCCGTTGAGCCTGCCCCGCTGGGGACTGCGCCTCTCCGAGCGCCGCGCCCTGCTGGTGGCCGGCGACCTGGTGTGTGCGCTAGCCGCCACGCTGGCCGCCCTGTGGCTGTGGACGCTCACCTCCGGCGCGCACTTCTCGCTGACCTACCTGGCCGAGAAGGCCATCTGGTTTGCTATCCTAGGCCCGGGCTGGCTGCTGCTGAGCATTCCGCTGTACGATCTGCGCCGCGCCGCCTTCTGGCAGCTGACCATCGCCGGGTTAGTCTCCAGCGCCGGGCTGGCCGCGCTGGTCTACCTGGCGGCCTACTTCCTCGCCCCGCCCTTCCTGCTGCCGCGCCTGGTGGCGCTGTATTTCATCCTGGGCGCGGTCGGGCTGCAATGGGCCTGGCGCATGATCTACATCCGCGTGTTCGTGTCCAACTTCTTTCGGCGGCGGGCGCTGGTCATTGGGGCCGGCTGGGGTGGCGAGACCATCATCCAGGCGCTGAAGGAATTCCACGGCTGGCAGTATGAGATCGTGGGCCTCATCGACGACGATGAGAGCAAGCACAACCAAACCGTGCACGGCGTGCCGGTGCTGGGCGGCCACACCCGCCTGCTCGACGAGGCCCGCCAACGCGAGGTGTCCGAGTTGATCTTCGCCATCACCGGCGAAGTGCAGGGCGGCATGTTCCAGGCGCTGCTCGACTGCCAGGCCAACGGCATCTCGGTGGTGCGCGTGCTGCGGCTGTATGAGCAGGTGACTGGGCGCGTGCCGATTGAGCACCTCGAAATCGACTGGCTGGTCAGCTCATTCATTGAGCGGGTGCGGCTCGAACCAGCCTTCATGTTAACGAAGCGCCTGGTTGATCTGTTGGGCGCGCTGGTCGGGCTGGCGCTGCTGGCCGGGTTGTCGCCGTTCATTGCGCTGGCCATCCGGCTCGAAGCCCCTGGGCCGATCTTCTATCGGCAGGTGCGGCTGGGGCTGGGCGGGCGGCGGTTTACGGTCCTCAAGTTCCGCACCATGCGGCCCGACGCCGAACAAGACGGCGGCGCGCGCTGGGCCAGCGCCGCCGATGACCGCATTACGCGCGTCGGCCGCTTCTTGCGGCGCACCCGGCTCGACGAGCTGCCCCAGTTCTTCAACATCCTCAAAGGCGAGATGAGCCTGATCGGCCCGCGCCCCGAGCGGCCGGAGTTCAGCGCGCTGCTCGAAGAGCGCCTGCCGTTTTACCGCACCCGGCTGCTGGTCAAGCCCGGCCTGACCGGCTGGGCGCAGGTGAACTACGGCTACGGCAATACGGTCGAAGACGCGCTGATTAAGCTGCAATATGACCTGTATTACATCAAGCACCAGGTCTGGTGGCTCGAAGTGGCCATCCTCATCCGCACTATCGAAACCGTGCTGGGCATGAAGGGCACCTAGAGTCGGTTGTATAATCCCCGGCATGCCCGAACTCCCTGAAGTTGAAACGGTGGTGCGCGAGCTGCGGCTCGGCAGCGCCACGCGCGGCGCCTCGGTCGTCGGCCAGACCATTGACCACGTCACCGTGCGCTGGCCGCGCCACATCGCCACCCCTTCCGCCCGGGTGCTCAAGCAGCAGTTGCGCGGCCAGATCATCACCGGCCTCACCCGGCGCGGCAAGTATCTGGTCTTTGAGCTTTCGCGCGATGTGCTGCTGATCCACCTCAAGATGAGCGGCGACCTGGTGCAGGTCGGCCCCGCCGCGCCGCGCGACAAGCACGCCCACACCATCTTCCATTTCGCCGACGGCACAGCGCTGCGCTTCACCGACACGCGCAAGTTCGGCAAAGTCTTTTTGGTGGGCCGCGCCGCCGACGTGGTGGGCCACCTGGGGCCGGAGCCGCTGGAGCGCGCCTTCACCGCCGCCCGCCTGGGCCGCCTGCTGGCCGGCCGCCGCCGCTTGCTCAAGCCGCTGCTGCTCGACCAA
>JAYUUW010000404.1:0-2435 GCA_043754665.1 Anaerolineales bacterium
CCAGCAGTTGGTTGAAGACCTGCTGCTTGCGGTCGATGGGGTAAAGCTCGGCCGGGTCGAGGCCCAGGCGGGGCGCGAGTTCGCGCTCGATCCATTGGCAGTCACGGGCCTCAAACAGCGGCTCGGTGACCGGACTGTACCACAGCAGCATTTCAGGGTTGCCGGTGGAGAAGCCGCCAAAGTCCTGTTCCCAGGGGGTCGTGGCCGGCAGCACCACGTCGGCGTACTTAGCCGTGGTGGAGAGCACGATGTCACTGACGACGACGAAGTCGAGTTTGCGATAGGCCTCGATACCCCGCACGGTACCCGATTCCTGGTTGAGGGCGTTGGCGCCGTTGCCTTCCTGCACGCGGTAGATCATGCGCAGGTCGCAGGGGATGACGCCCCGGATGGTGGCGTGATACTCGTTCTTCAGGATCGCTTCCCAAAATTCTTCGTAGGCGACGGCCTGGTAATCGCGGTTGGTGGGGTCCGAGAAGCCGTAGCCCACGGCGATGCCGCCGGCCAGCGGGTTGGGGATGCCCTTGAGACCGCTGCCGCCGTTGCTGACCAAGCGGGGGCCGCCGTAGCTGGCCCCGCTGTGGTAGTTGTGGCAGATGGCGGCGCCTTCGACGCCCACGTTGCCGGTCATCCAGCCGACGGTGAGGAAGGCCTGGCAGAACTGCTCGCCGTAGTAGGTGCGGGCCGCGGCCGACGATGACAGCATGGTCATCGGCTTAGTAGTGGCAATCTGCTGGGCGAAGCTGCGGATGGTCTCGACCGGGGTGCCGCAGATGGCGGCGGCCCATGCGGGGGTCTTGGGGACGCCGTCGTAGGTGCCGAGCACGTAGTCCTTGAAGTTGTCCTTGGGGTTGGCGGTGGCCGGCATGTGGTCAGCGTCGAAGCCCACGGTGCAGTTATCCAAGAAGTCTTGATCTTGGAGGTTGTTCTCGATCATGTAATGGGCCATGCCCAGCAAGAGCGCTGTGTCGGTGCTGGGCCGGACGGGGATCCACTCATCGCCCAGGGCCAGCGTGGAGTGGTTGTTCTCGGGGGTCACCACGATGTACTTGGCGCCCGCCTGCTTGGCCTGGTAGTGGTTGTAGGCCGGGTTACCGCCGCTGCTGACGCTGGGGTTACTGCCCCACAGCACCACCAGCTTGGCTTTGCGGTACTGCATGCGGTCGTTGCCGCCGTAATTGTTGCCGGTCATGATGGCGCGGACCTGGGGCCAGGCGCCTTCAGAGGTCACGCCAAAGGAGTCCATGCCGCCGCCGTAAGCGTTGATGAGCCGGCTGGTGGTGCGCGGCAGGAAGATCGAGGCGTTGCCGAAACTGCCCTTGATGCGCTTCAGTTCGCTGGCGACGATGTCGAGGGCCTCATCCCAAGAGATGCGGACCCACTCATCGCGGCCGCGCAGTGACTTGTCGCCGCCGCCCGGCGCCCAGTGCTTGCGCTTCATGGGGTACTTGAGGCGGTCAGCGCCAAACACCTGCCGCCGCTGCGACCGGCCGCGCGAGCAGCCACGCTGCTGCGGGTAGTCGGGCGTGTCGGGGTGCAGGTCGTCGGTCTTTTGCCGCACCACCACGCCGTCTTGCACCAACGCGTAGTTGGCGCAGCGCCCGCCGCAGTTGTGCCAGCAGGCCACGGGCACCCACTGGCTGTCAGCCGCGGCCGCGGCCGTGGCGGTCACAACCGCCTGGAGGCCATAGGTCAGGCCGCCGGCCAGGGCCGCCGTGCCACCCAGCGCCGCGCTCCACTTTAGGAAGCTGCGCCGGGTGAGGACGGTCTCGGTGAGGGCTTTGGTGAGAACGTTGCTCTCACTCATGTGGTTGTCTCCTCATAAATGGTTGTGCCGACGTGTTTGCGCGAGGGTCGGCACTGCCTCGCTGGTGAAAAGGACTGTTGTCAGGTTTACACCGTACTTCAATGGCGCCACAGGGTCGTTTGACCCGATGGACGTATTCAGACTACTTGATCCCATAGGCCGGGGCATACCGCTGGAGAGTGATTCCCCCTCACCCGATCGGGTGAGATCGGCGGCGGTGCCGGCTGGCGGAGTGAATGGAGTGAAAAACAAAAAGGGCCACGCCCTCCCACTGGGAAGGTGTGGCCCGCGTGACAGCGGGGCTACGCCGCGCTTGACTCGGGCGGAGCGGCAGGCAACAGGCCGTTTTGCAGGGCGAAGGTGGCGGCCTGCGTGCGGTTGGCTAACTGGAGTTTGTCGAGGATGTTACGCAAGTGCACCTTGACGGTGTTGACCGTGATGCACAGGCTGATTGCAATTTGCGGGTTGCTGGCCCCCTGCGCCACCAGCCGCAGCACGTCGATTTCACGCTCGGTGAGGGCGTCGACGGCCTCGTCGGGGTTGGCGGAATGCCAGGCCACGCTCTTGAGCAAACGGGCGGCCATGGCGCGCGTCAGCGCCGCCTCGCCGTGGGCCACGGCTTCGAGCA
>JAYUUW010000405.1:0-2005 GCA_043754665.1 Anaerolineales bacterium
TGGCGCGGGTGCATGCCACCTTCCCGGTCGACGCGCTGGCGTTTGACGCCTTCACCGGCGAGCGCGTGCGCGACGGCATTGTGGAAGCCTACGCCTTCGCTGTCGTGGACCCCTACCGCGCGGCCACGCACAACAAGGGCATCATGAACGGCGTCGACGCGGTCGTCATCGCCACCGGCAACGACTGGCGCGCCATCGAGGCCGGGGCGCACGCCTACGCTGCCCGCAGCGGGCATTACACCTCCCTGAGCACCTGGGCGGTCGATGCGGCCGGCGCGCTGGTGGGCACGCTGGAGATGCCCATGGCCGTGGGCATAGTGGGCGGCGCGACTAAAGTCCATCCCACGGCCCAAGCGGCGCTCAAGCTCATGGGCGTCACCACCGCCCGCGCGCTGGCCGAGATCATTGTGAGCGTGGGGCTGGCGCAGAACCTGGCGGCGCTGCGGGCGCTGGCCACCGAGGGCATTCAGCGCGGCCACATGACGCTGCACGCCCGGCAAGTGGCCGTGGCGGCCGGGGCCACCGGCGCGCTCATCGAGCAGGTGGCGGGCCGGCTGGTGGCCGAGAAGGTCGTGCGCAGCGACCGGGCCGAGGCGATCTTACAAGAATTGTTACAGGCCGGTGGGCGCTAGCCGCCGGCCCGGCATAGGATTGGATCGAGACTGATGACGTCATTGCCAGGGAACTCTGCAGCGGCCCCCGTGCGGCGGGCGGTAGTCATCGGCGGCGGCCCGGCCGGGCTGACCGCCGCCGTGGAATTGGTGCGCGCCCAGGTGCCGGTGACGGTGCTGGAAAAAGACCGGCTGGTCGGCGGCATCGCCCGCACCGACAACTACAAGGGCTACCGTTTCGACATCGGCGGGCACCGCTTCTTCACCAAGATCGGCGAGGTCGAGAAGTTCTGGTACGACATTCTTCAGAGCGAGTTCATCACCCGGCCGCGCATCTCGCGCATCTTTTACCAGGGCAAGTTCTTCGACTATCCGCTCAAGGCCATGAACGCCCTCAGCAACCTCGGGCTGTGGACCAGCTTTGAAGTCGTGCTGAGCTACATGCAGTCCAAGCTCTTTCCCTACCCGCGCGAAGACACGTTTGAAGAATGGGTCTCTAACCGCTTCGGCAAGCGGCTCTACCGCATCTTCTTCAAGACCTATACTGAAAAGGTCTGGGGCATCCCCTGTTCTGAGATTCGGGCTGAGTGGGCGGCGCAGCGCATCCAGGGCCTCTCGCTGCCGGTGGCCGTGTGGAACGCCGTCTTTGGAGCGCGCCGGGGCAAGGATGTGGTCAAGACCCTGATCGAGGAATTTCAGTACCCGCGCCTGGGGCCGGGGCAAATGTGGGAGACCGCCGCCGCCTACGTGGCCGGCCACGGCGGCGAGGTGGCGTTGGAGCGCGATGTCGTTCGGGTGCGCCACAACGCCGGCCGCGTCACCGAAGTCGTCACGCGCGCCGCCGCCACCGGCGTGGAAACGGCCGTGCCGGGCGATGCCTTCATCTCCACCATGCCGATCTCCGAGCTGATTAACAAGCTCGACCCGCCCGCGCCGGCCGCCGTGGTCGCCGCCGCCAACGGCCTCACCTACCGCGACTTCATCTCGGTGGTGCTGATCGTCAAGCAGGCCGACCTGTTCCCCGACAACTGGATTTATATTCACGAAGCCGGCGTGCAGGTGGGGCGGGTGCAGAACTTCAAAAACTGGAGCCCCGACATGGTGCCCGACCAGACCACCTCGGCGCTGGGCCTGGAATACTTCTGCACCGAAGGCGACGCGCTCTGGCGGCTGGACGACGCGGCGCTGATTGCGCTGGGCCGAAAAGAGATGGATGCCATCGGCCTGGTCAATTCGGCCGACGTGATCGACGGCACGGTGGTGCGCCAGTTGAAGGCCTACCCAGTCTACAACGGCACCTACGCCGGGTTCCTGGGCACCATCAAAGACTACCTGGCCGGGTTCAGCAACCTGCAAACCGTCGGGCGCAATGGCCTGCACAAGTACAACAACCA
>JAYUUW010000406.1:0-7205 GCA_043754665.1 Anaerolineales bacterium
ATCGCCAACCCGGCCCCCAGTTCTTCCAAGTCGCCTCGATCGTAATCGGCGCAGTGGTGCTATTGGGCACCCTCGGCTGGGCCTGGGGCTTCACCTCGGTCTACCGCCACCTGAACACGCGCCTGGCCGCCACGCGCTGGCTGTACGAAAACGTGCCGGGGCCGTTCACGCTGCATGTCGACACCGCCGCCGGCCCGACCACCGAGATCATGCCCATCCCCGATGGCCTGACCATCTCCGGCGACCAGCCCTACCGGGCGCAGTTCACCGCCCACTTCACCAGCACCGTCACCAGCTTCACCGTGGCGCGCGCCTGGAGTCCCTTCGACCCTAGCGCCGACGCCGTGCTGCACATTGTGCTGGCGGCCGACCCCGAGGGCCGCACGCCGCTGGCCGAAGGCGACCTGCTCATCAGCGGCGGGCAAGACGGCGGCGCGACCTTCACCGTGCCGCTCGGTCCGGCCAGCCTGGCCGGCGGCACGACCTATTACGTTCTGGCTTCGGCCACCACCGGCGGGCCGGTGGAGGTGCGCAACATCGCCATGACCAATGAAAATTGGGATGAGCCGGTGCCGGTGCGCTGGGACAACTACGACCCGTTCGGCGGCATCTATCGCGGCGTCACGATGGACATGCACTGGGTCGACGACGGCAACAAGAAGCAGATGATCTTGGACAGCCTGGCGCAGGCCGATTACGTCGTTATCCCCAGCCAGCGCCGCCTGTGGGCCAGCACCCGCATCCCCGCCACCTACCCGATGACCATTGCCTACTATCGGGCGCTGTTCGACGGCTCGCTGGGCTTCGATCTGGTGCAGTCGTTCCAGGCGCCCATCGTCATCGGCCCGCTGCAAATCTCGGCCGAGGCCGCCACCGTGGCCTGGGGCCGCCCGCCCGCCAACCCGCCGCCGGGGCCGGAGTTCCCGCTTAACAACGGCCTCTTCGCCGCCGAAGAAGCCTTCAGCGTCTACGACCACGCGCCGGTGTGGATCTTCCAGAAGCGCGCCGACTTTGACCTCGCCCAGGCGCAGGCCATCCTCGACGCCGTCGACCTCACCACCGTCGTCAACATCGGCCCGGTGCCTGCTACCGAAACGCCCACCGCGCTGCGGCTGCCGGCGGCCATGCTGGCGGCGCTGCGGGCCGGCGGCACGTGGAGCAGCATGTTCGACTTCAACGGCCTGCTCAACCGTTACCAATTCTTGGGCGTGTTCGCCTGGTATCTCCTGCTGGTCGTCATCGGCTGGCTGGCCGTGCCGCTGGCGTTCGTCACCTTCTCCGGCCTGCCCGACCGGGGCTACGCCCTCGCCAAGACGCTGGCGCTGCTCGTCGTCACCTGGCTGGTGTGGATGGCGGGCAGCGTGCGCCTGCTGCCGTTCACGCAGCTCACCGTGGCGCTGGGCTTTCTGGCGCTGGCGGCCATCTCCGGCGTCATCTACTGGCGGCGGCGGGCGGAGATCAACGCCTTCCTCCGCGCCAACCGCCGCTACGTTCTCGTGGTCGAACTGCTCGGCCTGTCGCTGTTCGCGTTCGACCTGCTCATCCGCCTGGGCAACTCCGACCTGTGGCACCCCAGCAAGGGCGGCGAGAAGCCGATGGTGTTTTCGTTCTTCAACGCCGTGCTCAAGAGCGAATACTTCCCGCCCTACAACCCGTGGCTGTCGGGCTATGCCCTCAATTACTACTACTACGGCTTCGTCATCGCCGCTATCCCCACCAAGCTGCTCGGCATCGTGCCGGCCTTTGCGTATAACCTCCTGCTGCCGACCTTCTTCTCGCTGGTGGGCGGCAACGCCTTTGCTGTGGCCTACAACCTCGTGGCCGCCAGCCGCGAGCATGTGAAGCCGCTGGGAGAGCTAGCAGTTCTGGGGACACAAGAACTAGGGACTCAAGAGTCTCAGGGGGAAGCCGATCTGACGCGGGAGTCTGTGGCGGTGTCGCGCGTCGGCGGCGGCAGTGAGATGCCGGGTGATGCTGAGACACCGGACGGCAACGGACTGTGGGAAGCGGCGGCCCAGCAGATGGAGCCGCCGGTGCCGGTTGAGCCGCTGCCGGTGCCGCCGCCCGCCCGCCTGGCGCGCCCGTCGGCTGGCCCGAGCCCGTTTGTGGCCGGCATCGCCGCCGCGCTGCTGGTGGTGGTCCTAGGCAACCTGGCGCAGGTCTACACCTTTGCCAACGGCTTCCGCCGCGCGGCCGACCAGGGCGCGCTGGAGAACTCGGTCTTTGGATACAACGACTTAACCGCCACCATCAATGGCTTCTGGCGTGTCACTACCGGCCAGTCTACGCTGCCCGTGGGCTCCGATAGCTGGTACTGGGACGCCTCGCGCATTGTGACCAGCCTGGTGTCCGAGAACGGCGGCGAGATTACCGAGTTCCCGTTCTTCACCTTCCTATACGCCGACATGCACGCCCACATGCTCGACATGCCCTTCACGCTGCTGGCGCTGGCCTGGGCGGCCAGCTACCTGCTGGCGGCGCGCACCGAGGCCCCCCAGCGCCGCTGGCTGGAGTGGGCGGCGGTGTGGGCCATCGGCGGGCTGGCGCTGGGCGTCACCCGCGCCACCAATACCTGGGACTACCCGCTCTTCCTGGCGCTCGGCCTGCTCGCCATCGTGGCGGCCGAATGGCACAAGCGCCCCACGCTGTCCCGCGCCACGCTGTTCTCCATCGGCTGGCGCGCGGCGCTGCTGTTCGTGCTGGTCACGCTGGCCTACCACCCCTTCGACCAGTGGTTCGCCGCCGCCTACAGCGAGGTCAAGCGCTGGGAAGGCAACTCCATTCCCATCGCCGCCTATCTCTACATCCACGGTCTGTTCCTGTTCATCCTGGTGACCTTCCTGCTGTGGGAAACGCGCCGCTGGCTGGCCGAAACGCCCGCCACCGCCCTCAGCCTGGCCGGCGAGTGGCTGCCCGTGGCGGCGCTGGCCGGGCTGGTGGTGCTGGCCGCCATCGGCGTGATGGTCTACGTGTTCGAGCGGCCCATGGCCGTCATCGCCGTGCCGCTCATGGCCTGGGCCGGGGCGCTGCTGCTGCGGCGCGGCGAGGCGCTGTCGCTCTCGAAGCGGGGGGTGCTGTTCCTGCTCGGCACGGCCCTGGCGGTCACGGTGTTCGTCGAGTTCTTCGCGCTCGCCGGCGACCGCATGAACACTATCTTCAAGTTCTACGTTCAGGTGTGGGTGCTGCTCAGTGTGGCGGGCGGCGCGGCGCTGGCCTGGGTGTGGGGCGCGCTGCCCGAGTGGCGGCCCAGTTGGCGCACCGCCTGGATCAGCGTGCTCATGATCCTGAGCGCGACCGC
Source organism: Anaerolineales bacterium (assembly GCA_043754665.1). Taxonomy (GTDB): domain Bacteria; phylum Chloroflexota; class Anaerolineae; order Anaerolineales; family UBA6663; genus JADZEK01. Next base: position 3,299 of record JAYUUW010000406.1, read on the forward strand.
CACGCTCTACACCGTCACCGCCACCGTCGCCAAGGTGCGCGACCGCTTCCCGGCTTACACCGTCACCGAGTTGGCCGAGCAGGGCTGCGGCGCGATCCCCGGCATGGTGCTGCCTTACGATCGCGGCCTGCCCGAGAACGAGCAGCCGCACAGCCTGTACGGCCTGGACTACATGACGTGGAGCGCTTACTGCGACCACGACGCCTTCCTGCCGCTGACCTACGACCACGACGCCATCCGCTGGCTGCAAGACAATGTGGTTGGTTCGCCCGTCATCATCGAGGCGCAGTCGTTCGACCTGTACCGCATGTCCAGCCGCTACGCCTGGAACACCGGCCTGCCCGATGTGGTCGGCTGGGACTATCACACCCGCCAGCACAACGGCGCCATCCCCACCGAGTTTGTCACCCAGCGCGGCGTGGAGGTCACGGCCTTCTACATGTCGCAAGTGCCCGAAGACGTGGTGCCCTTCATGCAGAAGTACGGCGCGCGCTATGTCATCGTCGGCCCGATGGAACAGGCCTACTACCGCGCCAGCGGCGGGCTCGCCAAGTTCGATGTGCTCGTCTCGCGCGGCGAGCTCAGCCTCGTCTACCAGAACCCCGGCGTCCTCATCTACGCGCTGGCCGGCACGCCGCTTGTCAGCCAGTGAAGCCGGGCCCTGACCGTGTATAACCCCAGTGCCTCTCACCCGCTGGTCATATTGATGCGCCCAATTCGGCCCGCGCCAGTGCTCCGGGCTGCCGTCAGCACCGACCGCAGCCAACCACCCGGTCTTGTCATTTCGAAGCCCCCCTCAGGCTGCTGGACCTCGCTCAACCTTGTGGGGGGTGAGAAATCTCACGCTCAGATCGATTCGGCCCTGCGCCGTTCTGCCCGTCCCAGTTTGCTGGGCGGCCCTCGTCGTCGGCCCCTACGTAACGCGCATGTCGTCTGACCTGCTCGCTTTCCTCGCCTGGTATGGGGTGGTGGCTGTGGCTGGCCTCGCCGCGCTGCCCATTGCCTTCCTGCTCTTCCGCCGTCTGCCGGATCGGGGCTACGGCCTGGCGCGCGCGCTGGGCTTGCTGCTCATCGGCTGGGTGTTCTGGCTGCTGGGGTCGCTCGGCTTCCTGCGCAACGACGTGGGCGGCCTGGTGTTCGCCGCCGCGCTGGTGGGCGGGCTGGGCTGGTGGTGGCTGGGCCGCGCCGGGTGGGGGGCGCTGCGGGCCTGGCTGCGGGCGCAGCGGCGCAGCGTGTTGGGCGTCGAAGTGCTGTTCCTGCTGGCCTTCGCGCTCATGGCCTGGGTGCGCGCCTACCAGCCCGACATTCACGGCACTGAAAAGCCCATGGAGTACATGTTCCTCAACAGCATCCTGCGCAGCCCCAGCTTCCCCGCGCAAGATGCCTGGCTGTCGGGTCACGCCATCAGTTACTACTACTTTGGTTATGTCCTCATCGCCGCGCTGGCGCGCCTCACCGCCACCGACACGGCCGTGGCCTTCAACCTGGGCCTGGCCTTGCTGTTCGGGCTGACGGCCGTGGGCGCGCACAGCGTGGTGCAGAACCTCATCGCGCTGGCGCGCCGGCCGAGCGCGGGTGTGAACGGCGCCACCGCAGCCCCGCCGCCGCCGCTGTTGCCCGCCTTTGGCCCGGCGCTGCTGGCCCCGCTGTTCGTCCTGATCGTGGGCAACTTTTACGGGCTGGCGCAGTTGGCCTATGTCAACGGCCTGTTCCCCGACGCCAAAATCTGGACCGTCAGCTACTACTTCGGCGCGGGCGACCCCGCCAACGCCGCCCTCACCGACGAAGAGCGGGCCGCGCTGCCGCCCGAACAGGCCCAGCCCGCCGTGCGCGCCGGCTGGGTGAACGTGTGGGACTGGCTGGACCTCAAGCAGATCACCACGCCCGCCCCGGCCCAGCGCCCCGCCTTCACCTGGGACGTGGGCGGCAACTGGTTCTATGGTGCGCGCGTGGTGCACGAGCGCGGCCTCACCGGCGGCGAGCTGGAAGCCATCGACGAGAACCCGGCCTTCTCCTTCATCTTGGGCGACATGCACCCGCATGTGCTCGGCCTGCCGTTTGTGGTGCTGGCAACGGCCCTGGCGTTCTCGTGGCTGCTCTGGGGGTTAAATCACGGCGACCCGGCCGATGATGAGCTTGATCTCTCGCTCGCCGCGCTGCGGCGGCCGGCCATCGCCCTCCGGCTGGTGCTGGCGGCGCTGGTGCTGGGCGGCCTGTCGTTCCTCAACACCTGGGACTTTCCCATCTATCTATTCCTGACCATTGCGGCGCTGGCGGCGGGCCTGGGCCTGCGCCACGGCTGGGCGGCGCTGGTGCGCGCGGCCGGGCGCGTGGCGGTGCTGGCCGTCGGGCTGGCCGTGCTGAGCGTGCTGCTCTACTTCCCGTTCTATCTCACCTTTCAATCGCAGGCCGGCGGGCTGCTGCCCAACCTGGTGTGGCCCACGCGCTTTCAGCAGACGGTGGTGTTCTTTGGGCCGGTGCTGATCGGCGTGACGCTCTACCTGGGCTGGCTGGCAGTGCGCGCGCGGCGGCTCATCGATTGGCGCGCCGGCCTGTGGGCGGGTGGGGGGCTCGTTGCCTTGCTGGTGCTGGTGGTAGCGCTGCTGGCCTTCGCCGCCTCGCTCAGCCCCAGCCTCAACAATGTGATTGACGGCTTCATTGCGCCGCTGACGCGCCAGCAGGCCTTTGGCTTGGTGGTGCAGCGCCGCCTGGTCGACAGCCTGGCCACGCTCTTCCCGGCCGCGCTGATTGTGCTGGCCGTGGGCTTGCTGGTTGGCCGCGTGCGCCACGTGGTGCTGGCCCCCGTGGCCGCTGCACCGGCCGCGCTCGAACCGGAGGCCGAATCGTTGTCCGAGGTCGTCGTAGCGGCCGAGGTGGCCAGCGATATACCTGTGCCGGACGTAGCGACTGACGCGCCCGCCCCGGTGGCCCGCCCCTGGCGGCGGCGCGGCTTGAGCACGCTGAGTGTGATGTCTGAGGTGCCACTGCCCGGCGTCAGCGGGGCCGATCTGCTGCGCTCGCCGGCGGTGCTCATGGCGCTGGCGATGGTGCTGACGGGCGCGCTGCTGCTCGTGGGGCCAGAGTGGGTCTACCTGCGCGACAACTTCGGCTACCGCATGAACACCATCTTCAAGTTCTACTTTCAGGCCTGGACGCTCTGGGCGCTGGTGACGGCCTTTGGCGTCTGGCACATTTGGCACCACGCCCGCGCCGCCGTGCGCTGGACCGTGGGCGTGCTCATGGGCCTGGTGGTCTTCGCTGGGCTGGTCTATACCGTCCCCAGCCTCTACAGCTTCAACGGCGGCTTTGCGCGCACCCCCAGCCTCGACGGCATGGCCTGGTTTGCCAACGCCTACCCGGACGAGTGGGCGGGTATCCAGTGGCTGCGCGCCAATGTCAGCGGCGCGCCAGTGCTGGCCGAGGCGGTGGGCGGCTCGTACCAGATCGAGGAAAGCCGGATGGCCACCGGCACCGGCCTGCCCACTGTCATGGGCTGGACCAACCACGAAGGCCAGTGGCGCGGCGCGTACTATGCCACGCCCGGCATCATCGAGCGGCCCGCCGATCTCGATACGCTCTACCAGGTGCGCGACTGGGCCTCCACCGAAGCCCTGCTCGACAAATACCACATCGAGTACGTCGTGGTCGGCAACATGGAACACCGCAAACACGACCCCGTGTATCAGCCCAAGTTTGATCAAAATATGGATAACGTCTTTCAGTCGGGCAGCCTGACCATCTATCGCCGGAAGCCGGTAATCGCGCCATGACCGAATCCCCCCGTCTCCTCCCGGCGCGCCCCGGCCTTAGCCTGGAAGGCGCGCTCTACCTGCTGCTGTTCCTGGCGGCGCTCGGCCTGCGCCTGCTGAACCTGGGCGCGCACCCGCTCAACGACGCCGAGGCGCGC
>JAYUUW010000407.1:0-8194 GCA_043754665.1 Anaerolineales bacterium
CAAGAATGCTGCTCAGGGACGCCGCTGGTTCGACGGCCACCTTCAGGAAGCCTTTGCGCTTCTAATCGCTGGCCAACTGCTTTCTTGAGAAAGCCATATGGAGGTCAGAGGTCGGAGGTCGGAACGCAGCCAGGCTAATGAGGCAGCGCGGTTACTTGAGGCGGTTGGGATCAAGCCGGGCTTGACCGGTTCCCAACGGGCTTTTTGCGCCTGACAATCGACCTCAGCTTATCTCCCAACACCCTCCGACCTCTGACTTCTGACCTCCGACCTCCAGTTGACGCCGGCCCGCATTGCGCTTAACCTACCCTCGATGCCTACGCCCTCTCCCAACTCGCGCGCTGAGGTGCTGGCGCTGCTGCACGGTCAGCGGCTTGATCGGCAGCCGCGCTTTGGCGGCCTCATCAGCGTCACCCAGGCGGGTTTACAGTCGGCCGGGCTGACGCTCAGCGCCGTCCACACCGACCCGGCGCAGTTGGCCGCCGCCGCCGCCAGCAGCTACCGGCTGGCTGGGTTCGAGGCCGCCGTCGTGCCGTGCGATCTGTGCGTGGAGGCCGAAGCCCTCGGCGCAGTGCTCGACTATCGCGCCGACGAGCCGGAGCCGCAGCTACCGCGCGTGCTCGGCACCGTGGCCGAGAGCACCGCCACGTTTGCGGTGCCGGCCGGCCCGCCGCTCACCCAGCGCGGGCGGCTGCCGGTGGTGGGTGCGGCGCTGGCGCAATTGCGCTCCGAGGTGGGGAGTGAGATCGTCATTGGCGCGTTCGTGCCGGGGCCGTTCACGCTCGCCATGCAGCTCATCGACGCCGGGCCGCTGCTGATGGAGTTGGCCGAGACGCCCGCAAAAGTGGCGGTGTTACTCGACCAACTGACGCCGCTGTTGATCGAAGTGGCCCAGTTCTACCGCGCCAGTGGGGCCGACTTCATCACCGTGCACGAGATGGGCGGCTCGCCCGGCTACCTGGGGCCGAAGCCGTTTGAGCAGCTCGTGCTGCCGCGCTTGCAGCAGCTACTGGCGGCGCTGCCCGCCCCCCGTGTGCTCAGCGTCTGCGGGCGTACCAACCGCGCCATTCATCTCCTTGCCGCCGCCGGGGCCGATGCCCTCAACGTCGACCAGACCAACGACCTGGCCGCCTCCCGCGCCGCGCTGGGGCCGGGGGTGCGGCTGTTCGGCAACCTCGATCCGATCGGCGTGCTGACCGACGGCGACCCCGACACTGTGTCGGCCGCCGTGCAGGCCGCCATCGCCGCCGGGGCCGATGCCATCTGGCCCGGCTGCGACCTGTACCCCCTGATGCCCGCAGAGAATCTGCACGCGCTGGTACAAGCGTAAGAGAACAAAGAAAGCGAATGAGATGGGGCCGACTAGCTTGGCTAATCGGCCCCGTTGTCGTTAACAAGGTCAGGCTACTCGCACGCGCGATGGGAGTGAACTTTTCTTCGTTGGAGCGGCTTGCTGTTTGACGTATGCTGTCACCCAACCGCCAGCCTTCGCGCCGCCTCGCGTAGCGGCGTTCGCAAGCCCAGCGGTTTTTCTGGGCCGAACGCCCGCGCTCGCTACCAATCAAACGGATTGCTTTCGTTCAGAACCTGCCTCGCCGTAAGCGCAGCGCGACCTGCGTAGCGCTCATCCTGCCCCAAGCGTAGGTGCCGGCCGTGCGCGCCCGTCAGTCGCAGCCGTTGTCATAGAGCCGACGAAAAAAGCAGTACGAGGGCCGGACCCGTCGGCCCTCGTACTGCTTTTTTCGTGTAGGGTCAGATACATCGTCTTGTGGCCCCACCCTGCGGTGAGCCGGTCCACTGACGGTGCGGCGCTCTTCACCCTATTGTCTCGCGAGCGCCCGCAGCCCCTCACGCCAGCCGCGCCGCGACCGCCTCAATCAGCGCCGGCAGTTCCGCCATGTCATGAAACACCTGCGCCCCCGCCGCCGCCAGCGCTTCCCCACCGTCGTGCGGCGCGTAGCCGAACACCGGCATCCCCGCCGCCACGCCCGCCTGCACCCCCAGGGGGCTGTCTTCCACCACCACGCAGCGGGCCGGGTCAGCACCCAGCGTGCGCGCCGCGAACAAGAATAAGTCCGGCGCGGGCTTCGGGTGCGCCACCTGCGTCGCGCTGAACAGCCGCCCGGTGAAGTAATCCGCCAGCCCGGTCACTGCCAGCGCCAGCGCAATGCGGTCCGGGTTGCTGCCCGAGGCCACACAGCGCGGGTAAGGCAGTTGGTCCAGCGCCGCGCGGATGCCCGCCACCGGCTCCAGGCCGCCGCGAAGGGCCGCCAGGGTGGCTGCCTGCCAGTCCTCCACAAAGCCGGCCGGCACCGGCCGCCCGGTCAGCCATTGAATGTGCGCCACGCACGACCCCACTGACCGGCCCACAAACTGCTGCATCGTTTCTTCCAGCGTCAGGTGCAGGCCCAGCCCGGCCAGCGCCTCGGCCAGCACCCGGTTGGCCAGCGGCTCACTGTCGACCAGCACGCCGTCACAGTCGAAGATGAGGCACTCCAGCGGCATGGCGCTTACGGCCGGCGGCGATGGGCCGTCACGGGCAGGCCGTGGCTGGTGCGCAGCACAAAGAGCGGGTGCGGCGTCACCGGGTGGCCGGGCATCAGCCGCAGTTGGTAGCGCTGCGCCAGCCCGGCCAGCACCAACTGCGCCTCGCTCAGCGCGAAGATATTGCCGATGCACTGGCGCGGCCCGGCCCCGAACGGCAGGTAGGCGAACGCCGGGCGGTTGGCGTTGCGCTCCGGCGTGAAGCGCTCCGGGTCGAAGCGGTCGGGCTCGTCCCAGAAGCGCGGATCGTAGTGCGCGTTCCAGGTCAGCAGCGTCACGCTGGCCTTGGCCGGCAGCCGGTAACCGCCGATCACATCCGGCCCCAGGCTGGCGCGGGTGATGCCGAAGGCCGGCGGGTACATGCGCAGTGTCTCATCCACCACCAGGCGCGTGAAGGGCAGGCGCGGCAGGTCGTCGAGCGTGGGGGCGCGCCCGGCCAGCACGCTGTCGAGCTCGGCGTGCAGCTTGGCCTCCACCGCCGGGTTCTGCGACAGCAGGTAAAAGGCCCAGGTGAGGGTCGCGGCCGTGGTCTCGTGGCCGGCGAACATCATCGTCATGATCTCGTTGCGCAGTTGGCCGTCGTCCATGCCGGCGCCGGTGTCGGCGTCGCGCGCCGTCATCAGCATGCCCAGCAGGTCGCCGTGGTCAGTGCCGTCGGCGCGGCGCTGGCGGATGAGCGCGTACGCCTTCTCATCCAGCCGGCGGCGCGTGTTGCGGTACAGCCGGTTGGTTTTGGTGGGGATAAACAGCGGCGGCGGGAACGGTTTCCTAATCCGATAGTTCAAGTACTGGCTCATGCCGGTGAAGCCCTCGCCCAGCGCGCTGCTCTCGCCCAGCAAGTCCACGCTGAACAGCGCCTGCCCGGCGATGCGCAGGGTCAGCGCCATCATCGCCTGATCCAGTTCCACATGGCGGCCGTCCGGCGCAGCGTCCCACTCGGCCAGCATGGCCGCGGTCGCGTTAGCCATCACCGACCCGAAGCCGGCGATGCGCTGGCGGTGGAAGGCGGGCTGCATCAGGCGGCGGCGGCTCAGCCAGTCGCCGCCGTCGGTGGTGAACAGGCTGTCGCCCACGAACATCCGCACCAAGTCATTGATGAACGGGTTGCGGCCGTAGTTTTTGTTGTTGTCTTGCAGCACGTATTTAAAGTGGTCGGGGTGGCTGACGGTGTACGTGTCGACGCCGGCAAACTTCAGCCGCACCACATCGCCGTACTCGCGCGCGCTGCTGCGATACAGCCCGAGCATGTCGCGCTGCAAGTCCTTCAGCGAGCCCCAAAAGAATTGGCCGCGTGGGCCGGGCGGCAGCGGCGCGCGCAACGTGGCGGGGGTGGGGTGGGTCGACGTCATCTGGGACATCGGGTGCTCCTATTGATAAATAGCCAGTGTGTGACGAAATTCACGAATAATATACCACACTCGACCACCATTGTCAGCTATAACCGGCGCCTACCTTTTTCTTAGCGCAGCATCTCTTTCTTTTTTCTCTTCCCCATTATGCGCCCGTCGCCCACAGCGCCCGCCCGTCCACGCGCCGGATGAGGCGATACAGCACCGGCTGGAAGCCCTGGCGCGGCCAGAAGCGCGCGGCCAGCAGGTTGGTGCTGCGCCAGTCGGCCAGCACGTAGCGCTGGCCCGCCGCCCGCGCCGCCGCGAACCCGGCCGCCGTCAGGGCGCGGCCCAAGCCCAGCCCGCGCGCGGCCGGCAGCGTGCCGCCCACGCTCAACTCCCAGCAGCCTTCCGGCGTCAGCAGGTCGGCCGGGCTAGGCTCGGTGGTGTAGTAGACCTGAAAGCCCAGCGGCTCGTCGCCGCGCAGCGCCAGCCATACCGTGGCGGTGGGGTCGGTCACCAACTCGGCATAGCCGGTGCGAATGTCGGGCGTGTGCTCGGGCAGCGCCGCGCCCCACACCGGGGCCGCCGCCTGGTGCCGCCGGATGACGCTCGACAGTGCGGCCAAATGCGCCGCGTCGTCCGGCCCAGCCCGCCGCAGCGTGATCTCCGGCGGCAGCGTGGGCGCGTCCACCGTTACGGCCTCCAGATCGGCCAGCGCGTGAATCTGCTCCAGCCCAAAGCTCAAATGAAACCACTGCTCAATCGCGGCCGGGTCGGCGGTGGGCAGCAGCACAAAGTGGTCAAAGCAGCCCTGCGCCATCCAGCGCTCGGCGGCGGCGGCGTATAGATCGCCCAGCAGTTCGGGGCCTTGGCCGGGAGCCAGCGCCTGCCCCGCCTGCCGCACCCAGGCCGTGCGCCCGCGCTGCGTGTCCACCGCCAGGTCGCCCAGCACATACCCGACCAGCGCGCCATCTTTTAGCGCGGCGGCCCCGCCGGCCTGCGGGCGCGCCCAGGCAGCCTCGAGCGCGGCGCGGGCGGCCTCCGGCGCTTCGCCGCTGGCGGGCAGCGCGGGCAGGGCGTGGCGGTCAATGGCGTGGCGGCGGGCCAGCAGCGCGGCGGCCTCCGGCAGGTGGCCGGCGTGGAACGGCACAATCTCAATCGGCATGGGAGCATCCTCAATATGACTGATCTTGAATAAACACTGGCGCAATCTGCTAGCGCCGCCGTCGCCCCTTGCGCCCTTTCGCGCTGGCTAGCCGCGTCGTGGCTTACCCCCTGGCCACTACCCAAACCCATTCGTGCCAATTCGTCTGGTGCGGCCGATAGCGCCCCGTTCCTTTGTCCATTGGCTCTACCCTTTCCCAAACTCGGATAGCTCCCCGGCCCTCGCCATATCCCCTTCGTGCCAATTCGTGGCTAACGCCCTTGCGCCTTGCCGATACCGATTTCTCAAAGCTCACTAGGAACAATGGCTGCCCCAATTGTAACTGAGGCGACCGTCCTCCCGGCCCCGGAAGGGTGTACACTCGTAGGCGCTGCGCCCCTCGCCCGCCCGCTGTGGTTTTACCGGCCGGTGGTCGCGGGCCAAGGGCGGCCTGAGCGGAGGTGGTGGTCATGGCAGAAAACATTCTGGCCCGCGTGCCCTTGTTTGCGGGGGTGCCTCCGGCCGAGCTCGACCAGTTGGCCGCCACGCTCGTGCCGTGCTGGATGCCGGCCGGCACGGTGCTGTTCCACGAGGGCGACAGCGGCGATCACTTCTACGTGGTGCTCAGCGGGCAGGTCGAGGTGGTCAAGGCCCTCGGCACGCCCGACGAGCGCCTGCTGGTCACGCGCGGCCCCGGCGATTTCTTAGGCGAGATGAGCCTGCTCAACCGCGACGGCCGCCGCACCGCCTCGGTCCGCGTGCGCGCGACCGCCCACCTGCTCGAAATGCGCCGGCCGGCGTTCGAGGCCCTGCTCAGCCGCTACCCGCTGATGGCCTATGAGATGGTGCGGGTGATGAGCAACCGCCTCACCGAGTCGCAGAACCGCATCGTCGGCGAGCTGCACGACAAGAACACCCAACTGCAAACCGCCTACGACGCGCTGCAAGCCGCCCAAGCCCAGATCATCGCCCAAGAAACGCTGGCCCGCGAGCTGCGCCTGGCGCACGACATTCAAATGGGCCTGCTGCCACAGACGCGCCCGCAGGCCCCCGGCTACAGCTTCGGCGCGCAGATTGTGCCGGCCCGCGCCGTGGGCGGCGACCTGTTTGACTTTGTGCCGCTCAGCCCGTTGACCGTCGGCCTGGTCATCGGCGACGTGGCCGATAAGGGCATGCCGGCCGCCCTCTTCATGGCCCAGGCGCTGGCGCTGCTGCGGGCCGAGGCCAGCCAGGGCGCCGCCCCGGCCGATGTGCTGCGGCGCGTGAACCACCACCTGCTCTATATGAACCAGTCCGAGCTATTCGTCACCGCGCTCTACGCCGTGCTCGATGTGGTGACCGGCCGGCTAGACTATGCCCGTGCCGGCCATGAAGTGCCGCTGTTGATCGAGGCGGGCGGCCCGCCCACCCGCCTGCCGCGCGGGCGGGGCCAGCCGCTGGCCATCTTCGAAGACGTGGACCTCGACGTAGGCACGCGGCTGCTGCCCCCCGGCGCGACGCTGCTGTTCTTCAGCGACGGCGTGACCGATGCCCGCGCCCCGCAGGGCGAGATGTACGGCGCGTCCCAGCTCGAGGCCGCCTTCGCCGCCGAAGCCGCCGCCGCCGATGGCGCGCAGCCCCTGTGCGACCGCTTGCTCGCGCGGGTGGTCGCCTTTCAGGGCCGCGCCGCCCAGCACGACGACATTACCCTCCTGGCTGTGCAGCGCACTGAGTAAAACCCGCCGCCCGCCTCGGCCGTTTTTTCTGAACCTCGCCTCCCCACCCGCCGTAACACAGGCACGCCGCCCGTCCGGGGTGCGCGGCCAGTGTCGGCTGGCTTAGTCTGGGGAGGGTCTGATGCGTCACTTGTGCCTATTGGTCTTGCTCTGCCTCACGGCCTGCGCGCCGAGGGCCACCGCCACCGCTGTATCGACCGCCGTCATCAGCCCGCCCACGGCTGTTCCTTCTACGGCCACCCACGCGCCGCCGACCCTGGCCCCCACCGCCACGCCTGAGCCTAGCCCGACCACTGAGCCAACCGCCACGGCCGCGCCCGCCTTCTTTGAGCACCTTGGCGAAATCGTGCCGCACGGCCCCAGCGGCGCGTGGGATGGCAAGTACACCGACCCCGGCGCGGTGGTCTACGCCGACGGCGCGTTTCACCTGTTTCGCAACGGCTTCAAGAATTGGCCGGCCGCGGTCAGCATTGGCTATGTGACCTCGACCGACGGCCTCACCTGGACCGAGCCGAGCGAAGACCCCTTGTGGGGTTCTCAGGATGTCCCCTTTGCCGGGTTGGCGGCGCTGGCCTCCAGCGTGCTGGTCGAGCCCGACGGCACCTGGGTGCTGTACTTCTACACCTGGGAGTCGGCCGCCTTCCCCACCCACAGCCGCATCGGCCGCGCCACTGCGCCGGCCCCCACCGGCCCCTGGACCGTGGACGCCGAGCCGGTGCTCACCCCCGGCCCGGCCGGCGCGTGGGACAGCCAGCAAGTGCTCGCCCCCGACGTGTTCCGCGACGGCGACAACGGCTATGTGATGTACTACAGCGGCACGGCCACTGGCCGGGCGCAGTCCATCGGCCGCGCCACCTCGCCCGACGGCATCCACTGGACCAAGTACGACGACCCGGCCACCACCGCCCAAGCCGTGGCCGCCAGCGACCCCGTGTTGCGCCCCGACCCCGCCGGCACGTGGGACAAGAGTTGGGTGCACCAGCCGCGCGTCTTCCAGACCGCCGCCGGCTGGGTGATGGTCTATCGCGGCGTGGCCGACACCAACGGCCAGCGCATGGCCCTCGGCTACGCCACCAGCGCCGACGGCCTGACGTGGGAGCGCGCCGCCGCCAACCCCATCCTCACCGCCCAGGCCGTCCCCGGCGCGCAGTATTTCTGGTTCACCAACGCGCTGTACAAAGACGACACGCTGTACTTGTTCTGGGAAGTCGACAAGAACCAGACCACCAGCATCTACCTGGCGACGCACACCGGGCCGTTCGATTGAGTTTCAACAAATAACGTGACCATTTCCGGCGCGCTTGGTTCTCATGTCTGCCTGTCGCAGCCGTTGTTATAGAGCAAACGAAAAACGCAGCACGAGGGCCGGCCCCGCCGGCCTGCAGTGCCGCGTTGCGCGTCTAGGGTCAGATTCTAGTTTCCGCTAATTTGGGTGGGCGCTGGGGCTAGCGGAGCGGCGA
>JAYUUW010000408.1:0-3890 GCA_043754665.1 Anaerolineales bacterium
GTGGTGCTGTGGTATGGCCTGGAGCGCCGCCGCTTCGCCGGCCCGCCCACCGGCGACCAGATCGCCGCGCGGCAAGGTTCCATCGCCAAAATTGAGGCCGAACTCGAAAAAGGCGCGGCGGACTAACTCGCCCCCCTCCGATCTGACCGTAAGCGCGGCGCGCACTCTCGCGGGAGTGGGCGCCGCGCCGCTTTCCCGGCGATAATAGCCCCATGGCTGATCCACGCACGCTGCTGTCCGTCGGCATTGATGTCGGCACTACCACCACCCAAATCGTCTTCTCGCGCCTGACGCTGCAAGACACGGCCCGGCCGGGTCAAATCCCGCGCATCACCATCGCCGACAAGGCGGTGGTGTATCAATCGCCCATCAGCTTCACGCCGCTGGCCGACCACGAGACGGTCGACGCCGCCCGGCTGGTGGCGCTGGTGCGGCGCGAATACGCCGCCGCCGGGCTGGACCCGGCCCAGGTGGAAACCGGCGCGGTCATCATCACCGGCGAGACGGCCAAGAAGAAGAATGCTGACGAAATTTTGCGCGCGCTGGCCGGGCTGGCGGGCGAGTTCGTGGTCACCGTGGCCGGGCCGCACTTGGAGAGCCTGATCGCCGGGCGCGGGGCGGGCGCGGCGGCCTATTCGCAGGCGCACTTCGCGCGCGTGGTCAACGTGGATATCGGCGGGGGCAGCGCCAACGCGGCGCTGTTCAATGCCGGCGCCCTGACGGCGGCCAGCGCCATGAACTACGGCGGGCGGATTGTGGAAATGGAGCCTGCCACCGGCCGGGTGCGCCACCTGGCCGACCCGGCCCGCGCCATCCTGGCCGACCTGGGGCTCAATTGGAAAGTGGGCGACGCGCCCAGCCTGGCCGAGCTGCGGCGCTTCTGCGACCGCATGGCCGACCTGACCATCGAGTTGATCGAAGGCACCCAGTCGCCGCTGGCGCTAGCGCTCTACCTGACCCCGCCGGCCGCCGTCTCGGGGCGCGGCGCGCTGCTGATGCTCTCGGGCGGCATCGGCCACTACTACTACGAGCCGCTGCCGATCAACACCGTGGCCGACGCGACGATCCACGCCGACCTGGGGCCGCTGTTGGCCGAGGCGCTGCGCCGCCACGCCGGGCTGGCCGCCTACACCACGCGCCGCCCGGCCGAGACGCTGCGGGCCACAGTGCTGGGGGCCAGCAGCCAGACCGTGACGCTCTCGGGCTCGACCATTTGGGCCGAGGCCAGCCTGCTGCCGCTGCGCAACGTGCCGGTGGTGCGGCCCAACCTGGCGCCGGGGTTTCAGCCGGCCGCCGTGGCCGCCGCCATTGCCGAGGCCATCCGCCGCTGGGATGTGAACCCGGCCACCGATTATTTTGCGGTGGCGCTTGAACTAAACCAGCCTTTGGACTACACTCTTTTGCTACAGTTAGCCACGGGTTTGCGGGAATTTTCCGAGAGTCTGCCGGCCGGGCGCCCCCTGGTCGCCATCATCGAGCGCGACTATGCCCAGGCGTTAGGGCAGACCGTGAAGGCCCTGGCGCCCGACCGGCCCCTGCTGGTGATCGACCAGGTGGGGCTGGCCGAAGGCGATTACATCGACATTGGCGCGCCGCTCATGGATGGGCGCGTGGTGCCGCTCAGCGTGAAGACGCTGGTGTTTTATCACTGACCACCGCCCACCCGCCGCCGCCTAAAGGTCGCCGTCATGCTTCTGCGCACCCAACTCTTCGGCCACACCTACGACTTTCCCGATCTGCGCGTGCTGATGGGCAAGGCCAACGAGGAAAAATCGGGCGACCGGCTGGCGGGCGTGGCGGCCGAGACCACCGCCGAGCGCGCCGCCGCCAAGTTCGTGCTGGCCGAGGTGCCGCTGCATGTGCTGCGCGCCAACCCGGCCGTGCCCTATGACCAGGACGAAGTCACGCGCGTCATCGACGACGGGCTGAACGAGACGATTTACGGCGAGGTCAAGGACTGGACGGTGGGCGCGCTGCGCGAGTGGCTGCTGGCCGACACGACCACCGGCGCCATGATCAGCCGCGCCTCGGCCGGGCTGACGGCCGAGATGATCGCCGCCGTGACCAAGCTGATGTCGAACCTCGACCTGATCTACGGCGCGAGCAAAATCCGCGTGACCGCCCACTGCGCCAACACCATTGGCCGCCCCGGCACACTCTCCAGCCGCAACCAGCCCAACCACCCCACCGACTCGCCCGAGGGCATCCGCGCCAGCGTGTACGAGGGCTTATCGTACGGCTCGGGCGACTCGGTCATCGGCATCAACCCGGTGGACGACTCGTATAGCTCGGTGGCGCGGCTGCTGGAGATGACCTACGGCGTCATCCGCGCCTGGGAGATCCCCACCCAGAACTGCGTGCTGTCGCATGTGACCACGCAGATGAAGTGCCTGCAAGCCGGGGTGCCGGTCGGGCTGGTGTTCCAGAGCCTGTGCGGCTCGCAGGCGGGCAACGACTCGTTTGGCATCTCGGTCGGCCTGCTCGATGAGGCCTATGCGCTGGCCAAGAAATACTGCGTGCCGGCCGGGCCGAACTATATGTATTTTGAGACCGGGCAAGGCTCGGCGCTGTCGGCCGGGGCGCACAACGGCTGGGACCAGTTGACGCTGGAGGCCCGCAACTACGGCCTGGCGCGGCGCTACAGCCCGTTTCAGGTGAACACGGTGGTCGGCTTCATTGGCCCGGAGTATTTGTACGACGCGCGCCAGATTCAGCGCGCCGGGCTGGAAGACCACTTCATGGGCAAGCTGACGGGCATCCCCATGGGCTGCGACGCCTGCTACACCAACCACGCCCGCGCCGACCAAAACGCGATTGAGAACCTGGCCGTCATGCTCACGGCGGCGGGCTGCAACTTCTTCATGGGCGTGCCGATGGCCGACGACGCCATGCTGTCGTACCAGAGCACGAGTTACCACGACGCCCCGACGCTGCGGCAGCTCTTCAAGCTGCGGCCCGCGCCCGAGTTCGAGGCCTGGCTGGAGGGCCTGGGGCTGATGCGCGATGGGGTGCTGACCGCGCAAGCCGGCGATCCGACCTTCTTCTTGCAAAGGTAGCCCATGCACGAGAGCGAGAAACAGGAACTGCGCCGGGTGATGCTGCGGGTGCTGCAAAAGGACTTTCACCCGCTGACGGCGGCGCAGTTTGAAAACTGGGCCAAGCAATTGCTGATCAAGCTCGACGGCCTGGAACAGCACGTGGCCCAGCTTAACGAGCGCGTGGCGCGGCTAGAAGGCGCGGCGCGGCTTAACGGCCAAGCACCCGCCGCCGCTGGTGAGGAACAGGTCTAACGCCTATGGCTCAAGCGGATGCTCGCCTCACGGCCTTGGTGGAGGCCGTAGTTAAGGAATTGCAGGCGGCCGGGGCGTTCAAGGCCGCCGACGCGCCCACAACGCCGACCCCACCTGCGTCCGCGCCGCCCCCCGCCGCCGGCCTGACGATTGACCTGCCCGACCCCACCACGGCGGCGGCCCGCCTGCGGCCCGGCCTGGAAGCCCCGCGCGACCCGGCCGCGCTGGCCGCGCTGATGGCATCCACCACGGCCCGGCTGGGCGTGGGCCGCGCCGGGCCGCGCTACCGCACGACTGCCCTGCTCCGCTTTCAGGCCGACCACGCCATCACCCAAGACGCACTCTACCGCGATGTGGACCAGGCCGTGCTCGACGCGCTGGGGCTGTTCACGGTGCAGACCGCCATCACGGGCGGCAAGCAGGAATACTTATTGCGCCCCGACCTGGGCCGCCGCCTGAGCGACGACGCTCGGCGCGTGGTGCAGGAGAAATGCCGGCCCGCGCCGAATATCCAACTGGTGGTCGGTGATGGGCTGAGCGCCGCCGCGGTCGAGGCCAACGTGCGCGAGATGTTCCCGGTGCTGCTGCAAGGCGCGCAGG
>JAYUUW010000409.1:0-1958 GCA_043754665.1 Anaerolineales bacterium
CTGCTGCCGGCGGCCGAGGCGGCGGGCGTGGCCTATATCCCCGGCCAGCGCTTCCATTTGGACAAGCGCGGGCGCAACTCGCTGCGGCTGGCCTTTAGCCTGTACCCACCGGAACAGTTGGCCGAGGCCGCGCGCCGGCTGGGCGGCGTGCTGCGGGTGGCGGCGTGACCGATCTGCCCGCCCCGCGCACGGCCGCACCCCACCCCGAGCCGTGGTCGCTCACGGTGGCCTGCTACGGCGGGTTGAGCAACCGGCTGCGGGTGCTGCTCTCAGGTGTGGCGCTGGCCGAGGCCACCGGGCGGCGCTTCACCATGCACTGGCCGGTGCGCAACAAGAGCGGCGCGCCGTATGCGGCCTTGTTTGAAAACGACTGGGGGGTGGTGACCCACGACCCCCCGCCGCCCGAGGCCGCCTGGCTGCCGCCGCTGGGCGGCCACATGGGCCGCGACTGGTTTGATATTGCTACCGCCGCGCAGCCGGAGATTGCGGTGAGCAGCACCAACTGGCTGGTGGAGCCAGATATCTGCGCCAGCCACGGGCCATTGCGCCAGCGCAGCGGCGAACTGCTGGGCCAACTGCGCCCGGTGCCGGCGGTGCGCGACCGCATGGCCGCCTTTCGTGCCGCGCACTTTCGGCCGACCATGCTCGGCGTGCATCTACGCCGGGGGGAGTTTACGCGGCTGCACCCCTACAGCGCCCACAATACCGGCCCGGCCATGGCCGCCCTGCGCGCGCTGCTTAAGCAGTATCCTGAGGCCGGCATCTTCCTGAGCACCGACGACGGCGGCCCCGACCCAGTGACCGGTGCGGTGCACCACGAGGGCGTGCGCGAAAAATTGCGTGCGGCTTTCGGCGAGCGGGTGGTTTGGACTGAACAGCGCACGCTCGATTGCAGCGCGACCGAGGGCGTGCAGGACGCGCTGGTCGATCTGCTGCTGCTGCGGGCCACCGACGGCGTAGTGGGCACCTGGTGGAGCAGCTTCTCAGAGTTGGCGGTGGTGGGCCGCAGCGCGCCGCTGGTGTGGTGCCGCTCGGGCGGCTACTGGCGCGTGGTGGCCTGGGCGCTGCGGGCCTCGGGCGCGCTGGCCTGGCTGCGGTGGCAGTCGCAGCGGCAATACCAAGGCCGCGTGCATCCGCTGTCGCTCATCGAGCACTACCGCCTGGCGCCGCGCCGGCTGATCTCGCAGACGCTCCAGCGCCACGCGCCGGGCCTGTTCCAGCGCCTGCGGCCGTGGCTGCGGCTGCGGTAGGCGAATGGGCGCTTCGAATAGGAATTGAGGAGTGACAATGCCAAGCACAACGACGATAGGTCTGTTCGCCGTGGCGGCGCTGGTGCTGCTGCTGACGCCGGGGCCGGCGGTGCTGTACATTCTGGCGCGCAGTGTCAACCAGGGCCGCCGCGCCGGGCTGGTGTCGACGGCGGGGCTGGCGACCGGCACGCTGATCCAGGTGCTGGCGGCGGCCTTGGGGCTGTCGGCGCTGGTGCTGTCGTCGGCGCTGGCCTTTCACGCGCTGCAATACCTGGGCGCGGCCTACCTCATCTACCTGGGCGTGCGCAAGCTGCTCGCCAAGCCCGACCTGGGCGAGGCGGCGGCCGTTGCGCCGCGCAAGCTGAGCCAGGTGTTCGCGCAGGGCATTGTGGTGAACGTGCTCAACCCCAAGCTGGGCCTGTTCTTCCTGGCCTTCCTGCCGCAGTTCGTCGACCTCAACCGGGGCAGCGTGCCGGGGCAGATGCTGTTCCTGGGCCTGCTATTCGTGGCGCTGGCGCTCATCACCGACGGCTCGTATGCGCTGGCGGCCGGCACGCTGGGCAAGTGGCTGAAGGGCAACACCAGGCTGCTGAAGGCCCAGCACTACGTCACCGGCGGCGTGTATGTCGGGCTGGGCGTGCTGACAGCGGTAGCGGGCGTGGACAAGGACTAGCGGTCGGCAGTCGGAGGTCAGAGGTCGGAGGGGGA
>JAYUUW010000410.1:0-4819 GCA_043754665.1 Anaerolineales bacterium
GGCGTTCGATTGGTAGCGAGCGCTGGGGCGTTCGGCCCAGCAAAACCCCGCTGGGCTTGCGAACGCCCCTACGAATACCGTTCTAGTGCGGCTCATGCCAAGTCTTACTTGATCACGTACACGCACCAGGAAACCGCTCTAATGCGCACCACCACTCTAGCCACGGCGCTGTGCGCTTACACGCCACCCCAATCAACAATCAGAAATCACAAATCAGCAATTCAACCTGTCCTTTCGGCCAGTGCCCGCCTGACCATACAGCCTCCAAAGTCTGCCCCGCCGCCGGATGCGTGCAACGCACATACACAGTAGGATGATGGCCAGAAAGGTCTACCGTCTATGTCTACCATGCCTGCCTCCAAAACTGCCCTCATCACCGGCGCGTCACGCGGCCTCGGCCTGGCGCTGGCCCACGGCCTGGCCCAGCGCGGCTGGCACCTGATCCTCGACGCGCGCGGCGCGCCCGCGCTCGAAGCCGCCCGCGCCGCACTGGCCGAGCACACCACCGTCACCGCGCTGGCGGGCGATGTGACGCAGACCGCGCACCGCCGCGCCCTGGGCGTGGCCGCCCGCGCCGCCGGCGGGCTGGATGCCGTGGTCAACAACGCCAGCAGCCTTGGCCCCAGCCCGCTGGTCAAGCTGATGGACTTCCCGCTGGATGGGCTGCGGGCGGTGTATGAGGCCAATGTGTTCGCGCCGCTGGCCCTGCTGCAAGCGCTGGCCCCGGCCCTCAAGCCGGCCGCGCGCATCCTCAACATCAGCAGCGACGCGGGCGTGCAACCCTACGCCACGTGGGGCGGTTACGGCTCCAGCAAGGCCGCGCTGGAACAGCTTTCGGCCATCCTGGCGGCCGAGAACCCGGCCTGGCCGGTCTACTGGATCGACCCCGGCGACATGCGCACCCAAATGCACCAAGACGCCTACCCCGGCGAAGACATCAGCGACCGGCCGCTGCCGGAGGCGAGCGTGCCCGGCCTGCTGACCCTGCTCACCGCCGCGCCGGCGCGCCCCAGCGGGCGTTACACCGCGCGCGAGGTAGCGCCGGAGACTGCGTGATCGCCTCCGCGCCGGCGCTGCGGCCCGCAACCGCCTGGGCCACCGCAGCAAGCCCCACCGTGAGCGTGACGCCTCACCGGCCGATTGACCTGCCCATGCTTGATTTCAAACTGCCGCCCGAACTCGAAGCCGCCGAGCCGCCCGAAGCGCGCGGGCTGGCGCGCGACGCCGTGCGGCTGATGGTCTCGCATTACACCACCGACGCGCTGGAACATACCCAGTTCCGCGCCTTCCCCGACTACCTGGCGCCGGGCGACGTGCTGGTCATCAACACCAGCGGCACGCTCAACGCCGCCCTGCCCGCCCAGCGCGCCGACGGGCAGACACTGGCGCTGCACCTCTCGACCCACCTGCCCGGCGATTTGTGGGTGGTCGAAGTGCGCCAGCCGCAGGCAGCCGGCACGCAGCCGTTCTACACTGCCACGGCCGGCGAGACACTGCAACTGCCGGCCGGCGCAACCGTGACCCTGCTGACGCCGCACGCCGCGCTGCCCGAGGGCCACGTGCGCTTGTGGGTCGCCGCGCTGCGCTTGCCCGCGCCCCTGCTCGACTATCTGGCCGCGCACGGGTCGCCGATCCATTACAACTACGTGCCGCAGAGTTGGCCCGCCGGCTACTACCAAACGGTGTACGCCACCGAGCCGGGCAGCGCTGAAATGCCCTCGGCCGGGCGCGCCTTCACGCCGGAGATCATCACCCGGCTGGTGGCGGCGGGCGTGCAGGTGGCCCCGCTGCTGCTGCACACCGGCGTGGCCAGTCTGGAAGACCACGAGCCGCCCTATGAAGAGTATTACCGCGTGCCGCCCGAGACCGCCCGCCTGGTGAACGCCGCCCGCGCCGCTGGGGGGCGGGTGGTGGCGGTGGGCACTACGGTGGTGCGCGCCCTAGAAACCGTGGCCGACCGGCAGGGCGCGGTGCACCCGGGCGCGGGCTACACCGACCTCATCATCACGCCGGAGCGTGGGCTGCGCGTGGCGAATGCTATGCTCACCGGGCTGCACGAGCCGCGCGCCTCGCACCTGGCTATGCTGGCCGCGCTGGCGGGCTACGCTCACTTGCGCCATACTTACGCTGAGGCGCTGCGGGCGCGCTACCTGTGGCACGAGTTTGGCGACCTGCACCTGCTGCTGCCGTAATCAGTGGACATTGACGCTTACTTCCGCCGCCTGAACTACACCGGCCCGCGCACGCCCGACGCCACCACGCTGGCCGCCGTGCACCTGGCGCACCTGCGGGCCGTGCCGTTCGAGAACCTCGACATCGGGCGCGGCGTGCCGATTGTGCTGGACCTGGACGCGCTCTATGCCAAGCTGGTGGAACGCGGGCGCGGCGGCTTTTGCTATGAGCTGAATGGGGTGTTTAGTAAACTGCTGTGGGCGATGGGCTATGAGGTGACCCTGCTCTCGGCCCGCGTGTTCAGCGCCGGGCAGCCCGGCCCAGAGTTCGACCACCTGACGCTGCGGGTGGCGGGCGGCGCGCTGGCCGAGCCATACCTGGCCGATGTAGGCTTCGGCCAATCGTTCCTGCGGCCGCTGCGGTTAGCGCCGGAGGTTGAGCAATGCGACGACGCGGGCAACTACCGGCTGGTGCAGCGCGGGGACGAGTGGGAACTGCAAGAACAGGGCGCGGGCGAGGCGTGGACCCCAGACTACGCCTTCACGCTGACGCCGCGCGCCTTCAGCGATTACGCCGCCATGTGCCACTACCAGCAGACCGCGCCGGAATCGCACTTCACGCAGGGGCGCGTGTGCACGCAGGCCACGCCGGAGGGCCGCGTGACGCTGACCGGCGACAAGCTCATCGTCACGCGCCACGGGCAGCGCGAGGAGCGCCCGGTGGCCGATGAGGCCGCCTTCGCCGCCGCGCTGCGCGAGCACTTCGGCATAGACTTAGGGCCACGCCCCACTACCGGGTAAGATGGACGGGGAGCACTGACTCACTCACCCTGCCGGCGGGCTGCCAGGCCGCTCGGCCTACCCCTTGGAGAGACACCATGATGCGTTTGAAACTACTGGGGCGCAGCGGGCTGCGCGTGTCAGAGCTGGCGCTCGGCACCATGACGTTCGGCGAAGACTGGGGCTGGGGTGCGTCCAAAGAGACCAGCCGCGCTATTTTTGACGCCTACACCGCCGCCGGCGGCAACTTCATCGACACTTCGATCAACTACACCAACGGCACGGCCGAGAAGTTCGTGGGCGAGTTCATCGCCAGCCAGCGCGACTACTATGTGGTCGCCACCAAGTACACCCTCAACACCCGGCGCGAGGACGTTAACGCCGGCGGCAACCACCGCAAGAACATGCAGCGGTCGGTCGAGGCCAGCCTGAAGCACCTCAAGACCGACTACATTGACCTGTACTATCTGCATGTGTGGGACGGCACCACGCCGGTGGACGAGATCATGCGCGGGCTGGATGACCTGATCCGCGCCGGTAAGGTGCTGTATGCCGGCATCAGCGACTCGCCGGCCTGGATCGTGGCACAGGCCAACACGCTGGCCGACGCCAAGGGCTGGTCGCCGTTCGTGGCGGTGCAGGCGCCCTACAACCTGCGCGACCGAGCGCTGGAACGCGAGCTGATCCCGATGGCCCGCGCGCTGGGCCTGGCCGTGCAGCCGTGGGGCCTGCTCGAAGCGGGCGAGCTCACCGGCAAGTACAACGAGTCGTCGAGCGAGCCTAAACGCAACCGCCAGGCCAACCCAGCCAACCTGGAACTGGTGACCACCCTGC
The DNA here is from genome assembly GCA_043754665.1 of Anaerolineales bacterium. Lineage (GTDB taxonomy): Bacteria > Chloroflexota > Anaerolineae > Anaerolineales > UBA6663 > JADZEK01. The sequence goes on from JAYUUW010000410.1 coordinate 3,786, forward strand.
GCGCCGTGGCGGCCGAAGCCGGCCGGACAGCCAGCCAGGTGGCTATCAACTGGGTGCGCCAGCAGCAGGACGACCACCACGCGCCGGTCATCCCCATCCTGGGGGCGCGCACCGAGGCGCAGATTGCCGACAACCTGGGCTGCCTCGACTTCACGCTCACGCCCGAGCAGATGCAGCGCCTGAGCGCCGCCAGCCCCATTGCGCTGGGCTTCCCGCGCAGCTTCACCGAGAGCCCGAACATCCGCAACCTGATCTTCGGTGAGAACATCAGCCGCCTCGACAACCACCGCGCGTAGGCGGCGGGGCGTTAACGCCAGCGGCGGGGCGACTGAAGAAGGATCGGCGGCCGTATTAACTGCTTGGTAAACTCAACGTCCTGAGGCCAGCTCGTCGCACAATAGGGCCTTGAAAGAATTTATCTGACCTTGTACGAAAAAAGCAATACTTCGGGCCGGCGAGGCCGGCCCTCGTACTGCTTTTTTCGTCGGCTCTATGACGACGGCTACGAGTAACCGGCCGCTTCTATCGCCGCTGTTTGTTTCGGGCTGCCGCTGGCTCAGACGGCGCGCACGCCCACCGCGCGCTTGGCCTGTTTGCTGGCCGCGATGGCGGCGAGAAAGTCGTCCAGCCCCACCCGGCAAGTTGGCCCCTCGCGCTCCAGCGCCATGGAGGCGGCGTAGACCACGATGTTGAGGATGTCGCCGCCGGCCAGCCCGTCGGTCTCGGCCACCAGCCGCGCCCAATCGGCCTCGCCTAACTGCACCGGCAAGCGGCTCGGCAGGTGATAGCGCCACAGCCGCGCCCGCTGCTCGGCCTCCGGCAGCGGCATCTCCACATGCCCGAGGATGCGGCGGATGAACGCCGTGTCGTAGTTCGAGGCCAGGTTGGTGGCAAAGATCGTCACACCAGCAAAGCGGTCCAGCTCTAGCAGCATTACCGCCCGGCTCACGTTCACGGCGTGGTCAGTGCTCTGGGTGATGTTCGACAAGCGCCGCCCCAAGATCGAGTCGGCCTCGTCAAAGAACAGCACCGCC
>JAYUUW010000411.1:0-2492 GCA_043754665.1 Anaerolineales bacterium
CGCATGGCCGCCGCGCTGCGGCGGCGGCTGCCCGGTGACCCGACCTACGCCCAGAAACGCGACCTACTCGATGTGCTGGGCGTCAGCGTCAAGCTGCGGCGGGATGAGCAGCGGCGGCGCTGGCTTGATCTTAGCTGCGGGATACCGGATTGGGGCCTTCAAGCCGATATTCACTCTTTAGCGTGACCGTGCGGTTGAAGACCAGCTTGCCCGCCGCTGAGTCGGGGTCGACGCTGAAGTAGCCCTGGCGCTCGAACTGCACGAGCGTGCCAGGGGCGGCCCCGGCCAGGCTCGGCTCCACCTGGGCGGCGGGCAGCACTTCCAGCGAGTCCGGCTTGAGGTTGGCCACAAAGTCGTCCTGGGCCTCGGGGTCGGGGTCATTGAACAGCCGGTCGTATAGGCGCACTTCGGCCGGCAGCGCGTGCGCGGCCGAAAGCCAGTGGATGGTGGCCTTCACCTTGCGGCCGTCGGGGGCGTCGCCGCCGCGCGTGGCCGGGTCGTAGGTGCAGCGCAGCTCAATCACCGCGCCAGTGGCCGGGTCTTTGACCACCTCGACACACTTGATGAAGTAGGCGTAGCGCAGGCGCACCTCGCGGCCGGGCGACAGCCGGAAGTACTTGGGCGGCGGCGTCTCGCGGAAGTCGTCCTGATCGATGTAGAGCACGCGGGCGAACGGCAATTGGCGCGTCCCGGCGCGCTCGTCCTCCGGATTGTTAACGGCCGTCAACTGCTCGACCTGCTCTTCGGGATAGTTCTCGATGACGACGCGCAGGGGGCGCAGCACGCCCATCACGCGCGGGGCGCGGCGGTTGAGGTCCTCACGCAGGCAGGCCTCCAGCAGGGCGATTTCGGCCATGCTGGCGCTTTTGGAGACGCCCACGCGCCGCACGAACTCGCGGATGGCCTCGGGCGTGTAGCCGCGCCGGCGCAGGCCGCTGAGCGTGGGCATGCGCGGGTCGTCCCAGCCGCTGACGAAGCCCTCCTGCACCAGCCGGCGCAGCTTGCGCTTGCTCATCACGGTGTAGGTCAGGTTAAGGCGGGCGAACTCGATTTGGCGCGGGTGGTAAATGGCCAGCGCGTCGAGGAACCAGTCATACAGCGGGCGGTGGTCTTCGTATTCTAGCGAGCACAGCGAATGGGTCACGTGCTCCAGCGAGTCGCTCTGGCCGTGGGCGAAGTCGTACATGGGATAGATGCACCACTGCGTGCCGGTGCGGTGGTGGGGCGTGTTCAGGATGCGGTACAGCACCGGGTCCCGCATATTGATATTGCCGGAGGCCATGTCGATCTTGGCGCGCAGGGTGCGCGTGCCCTCGGCAAACTCGCCGGCCCGCATGCGGCGGAAGAGGTCCAGGTTCTCCGACACATCGCGCGTGCGGAAGGGGCTCTCGCGGCCGGCTTCGGTCAGCGTGCCGCGATACTGGCGCGTGTCCTCGGCGCTCAGGTCATCCACATACGCCTGGCCCTGGCGGATAAGCTGCTCGGCGTATTGATACAACTGCTCAAAGTAGTCGGAGGCATATAGCGCCTCGCCCGCCCACTGAAAGCCCAGCCAGCGGATGTCGGCCATGATGCCGTCAACGTACTCGACCTCTTCTTTGACCGGATTGGTGTCGTCGAAGCGCAGATTGCACTGGCCGCCGAACTCCTGCGCGATGCCGAAGTCGATGCAAATGGCCTTGGCGTGGCCGATGTGCAGGTAGCCGTTCGGCTCCGGCGGGAAGCGCGTGCGCACCGCCCCGCCAAAGCGGCCGGTGGCGTTGTCGTCCGCCACGGCGGCGCGGATGAAGTCAGTCGGGGTGGGAGGCTCAGAAGCAGTCATGTAGGTATCAGGGTCTCGCAGGGTAAAGGAGCATTATAACAAACGCGGCCGTGCGGCCGGCGGTCAGGCCTGCCCGCCGAGCTGGGCCTGCACCCGGCGGTTGATATGGTCCATATAGCTGATCATGTAGCCATAGTCGCCGCCCACCTGCACCCACTGCACGCCGCGGCGGGCCATGCGCACGGCGTAGTCGGGGTCGGGCCCCATGCCGCTGCCGACAAACTTGCCGGCCGCCTTGGCGCGGGCGATCACATGCTCCAGCGCGGCCACCACCGTCGGGTGCTCCACCTGCCCCAGCAGACCCAGCGAGCCGGAGAGGTCATAGGGGCCGAGTACCACCGAGTCGAGGCCGGGGACGGCCAGGATGTCATCAATCGCTTCGACCGCCTCGCGCGTTTCGATCATCACCGTCGCGAAGACGCCCGCATTGGCCGCCTGCACATAGTCCGCGCCGCCGGAGCGGCCGTAGTTGGTGGGCACGCGGGGGCCATAGCCGCGTGTGCCCTGGGGCGGATAGCGGCAGTCGGCCACGGCGCGCGCCACCTCGGCGGCGGTCTTCACCTGCGGCACAATGATGCCATCGGCCCCGGCGTCGAGCACCGGCTTAATGAAGGCCGTCTCCCCGGCGGTCACGCGCACCAGTGCGGGCGTGTTGCGGCTGCGGGCGGCC
>JAYUUW010000412.1:0-1896 GCA_043754665.1 Anaerolineales bacterium
GGACACTCTCGACGCCATTGCGGATAACATCCGCGCCAACTTCACCGCCAAGAACGCCGCCCGCGACGCCGCGCTCGACCGCTCGCGCACGCTCATCCGTCACTGCGCCAACGCCATCCGCGCGGTGCACCGCGACGAGCGCGCCTTGGCCCAAGAGCACATCACCGCCGCCGGCGAAATCGCCGCCGCCATTCGCGCCGACCTGGCCGCCTGGCCCGACCTGTACCACGCCGGCTACACCCAAGACGCGCTCAAGGAATTCGCCGAGGCCAATATCGTTTACGCCTTAGTCGGCAACGCGCCGCTGCCCGCGCCCGAGGCCATTGGCGTGGAGTATGCCGCCTACCTCAACGGCCTGGGCGAGGCCGCCGGTGAGCTGCGCCGCCGCTGCCTCGACATCATCCGCCACGCCCACAGCGACGAGGCCGAGCGCCTGCTGGCCGCCATGGATGACATTTACTCGCTGCTGGTGACGGTGGACTATCCCGACGCCATTACCGGCGGGCTGCGCCGCACCACCGACATGGTGCGCGGCGTCACCGAGCGCACGCGCGGCGACATCACCACCAGCCTGCGCCAATATCAGTTGCAGCAGGCCCTGCGCGACCACGGCCGCCGGGGCGCTACGGAAGAAGAGGGCTAGGTGTCGGGTTCTGCACCGCGTAGTTCCGCGCCGCGCCGTTCTGGGGCCGTGCGCGCCTCCGAGATCGGCGAGTACGTGTTTTGCCACCGGGCCTGGTGGCTGCACCAGGTGCAGGGCCACGCCTCGGCCAACACGCGCGAACTGGAGGCCGGCACCGCCACCCACGCCCGCCACGGCTGGCTGGTAGGCCTCAGCGCCGGCCTGCGCGCCCTGGCCCTGCTGCTGCTGCTGGCCGCCGCGCTGCTGGCTATGGCCAGTGTGTGGCAACGGATTTTTTAACGGATATAGCGGATGCTTGGATGTGGTAGCGAGTGGGTTCGGATACAGGCGGCGTAGCGCGCTTAACGCACAACGCCATTAGGGGATGGGGATCGGTCTAATCTTGACCCAAGCGGGGGAGTGACCTTTGAGCGTGGGCGGCCGTTTGGGCGCATCTGTCATTCCACCGTCACTCTCCGACCTCCGACCTCTGACTTCCGACCTCTAACCTCCACTTCTCACTTCCCACCTCTCACCTCCCAATGCTCCCGCTAGTCCTCCTGCTCCTCGCCCTCCTCCTGCTCTACCTGGCCCGCCGCACGCGGGGCGCCAGCGGCCTGCCGGCGGGGCGCGTGGTCTACAGCGACACCGGCGGCTGGGCGCGCACCGAGCAGCCGCTGTACTCGGCCCGCTTGCAGCTTACCGGCAAGCCCGACTATTTGGTCGCGCAGCGCGGCGGCGGCGTGGTGCCGGTGGAAGTCAAAAGCGCCCGCGCCCCGGCCGGCGGCCCGCATGCCGGGCACCTGTATCAACTGGCCGCCTATTGCGCCCTGGTGGCGGAAGAATATGGTCGCCGCCCTGCGTTCGGCCTGCTGAAGTACGCCGACCAGACCCTGCAAATCCCGTACACCCGCGCGCTAGAAGCCGACCTGCACCAACTGCTGGGCGAAATTCGCGCCGGGCGGCAGGCCGCGGATGTGCCGCGCTCGCACGACAGCCCGGCCCGCTGCCAGGGCTGCGGCCTGCAAACCGTGTGCGGCGAATCGCTGGCCGAGGGCGGCACATGAGCAACCTGCCGAATCGGTCAGGGGCCGGGCGGCCGGCGCGGGGCTTTGTGGGGGGCGGCGCGGCCGGTATAATTGCCGCAGCACAGCGCCGCCCATGACCGCCCACCACACGCCCCTCCGCCGCGCGCCCGAGCGCATCCTGATTCTGTACAACCCTCTGGTCGCGCGTTCGGCGGCGTTGGCGGCGGAGATTTACACCTATTTGGC
>JAYUUW010000413.1:0-2617 GCA_043754665.1 Anaerolineales bacterium
GCCGCCGCCAGCACGGCCCGCAGCGCCAGCCCGCCGAGCACACCCGCCTCGGCCGTGGTGGTCAGGTAGTAGTTGTGCGCGTGGGCCAGCAGCACATCGGGCGGCACGGCGTAGCGCGCAATGAAAGCCGTGCCAAACGTGAACGGCCCCGCGCCGGTCAATGGATGTTGCCGCAGCATCTCAAACGCCACCGACCAAATATAGTCGCGCCCCGCGTGCGAGGGGTGCTGCGATTGCAGGTAGAGGGCATACGCGCCCACCGCCGCCACCGCGCCCAGCGCCAGCCAGCCGCCCACGAACAGCGCCGGCCGCGCCCGCCACCAGCGCCACGCGGCCCGCACCGCCGCCAGCCGGTCGAGCACCAGCAGCAGGGCCAGCGCCGCCAGTGCCGCGCCCAAGCCCAGCCAGCCGCCGCGCGACGAGGTGAAGAACACCAGCATGGCCGCCACAACCGCCCACAGTGCCGCGACAAGGCGGGTGACGACCGAGCGCGCCCCCAACACGGCTGTGAGCGCCAGCGGCAACAGCAGCGCGAAGAACGCCGCCGCAAAGTTGGGATGCCCCAAGAAGGCCCGCAGCCGCAGCGTGGCCGGCGGCAGCAGCGCCGCGCTGTCAATGGCCCACCAGGCGCTGAACCAGCGCTGTAACTCCCACATGCCAAAGGCCATGATGAAGGTGCCGGCAAACAGCATGGCCTTGACGAACAGGCCCGCCGGCCACCCGGCGCGCAGCAGGTCGACAGCGACGTAGTAGATCAAGAGGTAGAGCACCAGCAGCACCGTCGCGCCGAGGCTGCGGCGGGGGTCGACCGATGTGGCGCTGGCGACCACGAGCGCCGCCACCAGCGCCAGCAGCGGGGCATCGAGCGCGGTGGCGGGGAACGGCCGGCGGCGCACCCCGCGCCACAGCAGCCAGGCCGCGCCGCCAATGGCGATGAGGGCGGTGGTGGCCGCGTTGAGACGATAGAGCACCAGGCCGTTGAACGTGCCACCCAACAGCACCACATAGGCCAGCGCCAGGAACAGCGTGGCCTCTTGCAGCAGGTAACGCCAGCGGATGGGCGTGGTCGTCATCGGCTGACCGGCACGGTGCGCTGGTAGACCGTCGCCATCGCGTCGCGGTAGAGGGAGTGCCACGCGCCGGTCTGGTCGAGCCGCGCCAGCAGTGGCGACCCGGTTTCGATCAACACCAGGTTGATGCCATAGGCATCCAGCAATTCGGCATAGCCGGCCTCGCCGCGCGCGGTGCGCAGGTAGGCGGTCAGCAAGTCGTTCTCATACAGATCAGTGCGGCCATCAACGAAGACCGGGTATTGCGGATACAGCCGCCAGCTCAGATAGCCGCCCCAGTTGTAGGAGTTGAAGAGCGGGCCGGGCGGCTGGGTCTGCGCGATGAAGTCAATCGCCTCGACGGGCGCGATCCGGCTCAGCGCCAGGTCGTTGACCGGCGCGCTCGACACATCGGCCACCTTGACCAGCACGGCCACCGCCACCAGGCCGGCCAGCGCCCAGTTGAGCAGCGGGAAGCGATTGGGCGTGGGCGACGGGTCGAGCACGGTCGCCAGGCGCGGGCGGCTGGTGTGCCACTCGGACAAGGCCGCCGCCACGTGCCGGGTGATGAGCGGCGGGGCCAGCAGCGCCGCGATGGAGATGTTGCGCCCGGCCAACAGCGCGAGATAGGTGAAGCCGCCGAACAAGATCAGGTCAGTGAGGTCGATGCGGCGGCGGCCCAGCGCGACCGCGCCGAAGGTGACCACCAGCAGCGCGATGAAGACCTGCACCTCCAGCCGGTGAAAGTCGGGCGACTGCCACTCTTGGATGAAGTCTTGCAGCACGCCGATGGAGACGGTTTGAAAGGGGATCGCGTAGAGCCGCAGGCCAAACGGGTTCACCGCCACCACGGCGGCGCAGGCCAGCGCGGTGACCACCACCGCGCCCAGGCCGCGCCAACTGAGCACGCCCGGCCGCGCCGGCCCCAGCAGGCGGCTGACGCCCTGCCCCGCCACGGTGCCGCCCAACAGCAGAAAGCCGATAGCAAAGCCGCCGTGCAGGTTGGCCCACAGCAGCATCAGCGGCGGCAGCACCCACAGGCGGTTGCGCCCGCGCCAGCGGTACTCGGCCAGCACATAGGCGAACACCGCGGCCAGCACGAACGAGGCCATCTGCGGGCGGGCAGCCCAATAGACCGCTGAGGCCGCCGCCGCCAGCACCAGCACGAAGGCCTTGAGGTAGACATTGCCTTCGCACTGCCAATAGACAAACATGAAGGCCACGGTGACGATGACGGCCACCAGCAAGTTCAGCTCGGCGAAGCCCGCCGCCTGCCAGATGAGGGCCAAGCCGATCTGCGACAGCCAGTTGACATTCAACCAGGGCGCGCCGAGCCGCGTTAGCGAGAACTCGTCGTGGGTCAGTACCTGCCCATGCTCCATCATCCACGCGCCGGCCCGCAGATGCCACCAGGTGTCGTTATCCACGGCGGCGCGCGCGGCCATGGCGAAGAGGCCCAGGAACACCAGCCCGATGGCGAGGCGGGGAATGGTCAGGCGCTTCATGGGCGGCTCAACACCACTGCGAGGGGGTCGGCAAAGCGCTGCGTCCAGCCGGGCGTGGCCGCC
>JAYUUW010000414.1:0-1724 GCA_043754665.1 Anaerolineales bacterium
GCACCCGCCGCACAAGCCGATTGACGACTTCAGCCTGGCCGAGTTCCACGACCTGCTGCAGCTCAACCTGATGGCGGTCTTTGCCGGGTGCAAGTTCGCGCTGCCGTGGCTGCGGCAGACGCAGGGCAGCATCATCAACATCAGCAGCCTGGTGGCCGTCATGGGGCAGGAACACGCCACCACCTACTGCGCCACCAAGGGCGCGGTGAGCGCCTTCACCCGCGCGCTGGCGATTGACGAGGCCCGCCACGGCGTGCGCGTCAACGCCGTGCTGCCCGGCAACGTGGTCACGCCCATGCGCGAGGCCTACGTGGCCAGCAGCCCCAACCCGCCCGCGCTCGACAACTACATTGATAGCTGGCAGTGGGCGGCCCGCAGCGCCACGGTGGACGAGGTGGGGCAGGTGTGCCTGTTCCTGGCCGGCCCCGGCGCGGCGTTCATCACCGGGGTCGAGCTGCCCGTGAGCGGCGGCGCGGAGTTGGGCTATGGCATCAAGGTGCCGGCCAAGGTCGGCTGGCAGCTTTGACACCGGCGCAGCCGGGGCCTATCATCGGCCGCATCCACCCGTAAGCACTCATCAGGATAAGACCATGATTCGTGACCAAATGCAGTTGCCGGGCGATGTGAAGATCGCCACCTATGCCTCGCCCGAACCTACCGCCGAAGAACTGAACTTTTTACAGGCGTTGGGCGTGCAGTATGTGACCTGCTTCATCCAGGGCGAAAAGGCCTCGCCCGAGTATTACCTCAGCCGCAAGCAGTTGTTCGCCGACGCCGGCATTACGCTTTACGGCCTGGGCAACATCGCCGTCCACAACCAGGACGCCCTGGTACTCAACCTGCCCAACCGCGACGCCAAGATCGAGGAATATAAGCAGCACCTGCGCAACCTGGCGCACGCCGGCATTCCGTACACCACCTATGCCCACATGGCGAATGGCATTTGGAGCAGCCCACGGGAGACCTCGCGCGGGGCGTCGGCGCGGGCCTTCGACCTGAACGGCCCCGGCGAGGGCAGTTGGGACCATGTGCCTTACAAGCAGCCGCTGTCGCACGACCGGGTGTATTCAGAAGACGAGTTGTGGGACAACTACGCCTACTTCATTAAGCAGGTCGCGCCGGTGGCGGAGGACCAGGGCGTGCTGATCGGCATCCACCCGGACGACCCGCCCGGCCCCACGCTGAGCGGGGTGCCGCGCTGCATCTTCAGCAGCTTTGACGGCTACGTGCGGGCGATGGAACTGGCCGATAGCCCGAACGTGGGGCTGTGCCTGTGCGTGGGCTGCTGGCTCGAAGGCGGGCCGCTGATGGGCAAGGGCGTGCTGGAGACCATCCGGCACTTCGGCGCGCAGAAGAAAATCTTCAAGGTGCATTTCCGGAACGTGGACAAGCCGCTGCCGCACTTTGTGGAAAGCTGGCTCAACAACGGCTACATGGACATGCGGCTGGTGATGGCAGCGATGCTGGAAGTGGGCTTCGACGGCGTGGCGATCCCCGACCACACGCCGACGATTGCCGACGACCCGCGCATCGGCGCGGCCTACACCATTGGCTACATGCAGGCGCTGCTGGCCGCGCTGTCGCCGGTGCCGGCGCGCTAGGGCTGCGGCTCAAACACGAACACAATCTAAAACGGCGCCGCATATCGACTGGATATGCGGCGCCGTTGGTTTAGAGCAATGGCTCTTAACTGATTTCAAGGAGCCAGCAGAAGCGTTAGCAAA
>JAYUUW010000415.1:0-2426 GCA_043754665.1 Anaerolineales bacterium
TTCGCTCATCCCGCCAGTCTACCGCCGCTCGCCTTTTGGTCAAATTCGCCCTTGACCGCCGCGCCCGCCGCTTAACTTGTAACGGTTGCCTTTATGCCCTTCCCACCCTTCAGACCCTTCTTGACGCTGCGCCTTCAGGACAAGCGCCCATGGCCGCTCTGATCGAAGCCCTCGACCTCTACAAGTCCTTCGGCCCCGTCGCGGCCGTCAGCGGCGTCAGCCTGAGCGTCACGGCGGGCGAGGCCTATGGTCTGGTCGGCCCGGATGGCGCGGGCAAGACCACCACGCTGCGCCTACTGGTCGGCGCGCTTACGCCCGATCAGGGTCACGCCCGCATCAGCGGCCACGACCTGGGCCGCGAGATGGAAGCCGCCCGCCTGCAAGTCGGCTACCTGGCGCAGCGCTTCAGCCTCTACGGCGACCTGACCGTGCAGGAGAACATCACCTTCTTCGGGCAGGTGCGCGGTATTAGAGGTCCGGCGCTGGCGGCGCGGGTGAAGGAACTGCTGGCCTTCGTGGGACTGGGCGGCTTCGAGGCGCGCCGCGCCGAGCAGTTGTCCGGCGGCATGAAGCAAAAACTGGGGCTGGCGTGCGCGCTGGTGCATCGCCCGCAAGTGCTGCTGCTGGACGAGCCTACCGGCGGCGTCGACCCCGTCACCCGCCAGGACTTCTGGCAGTTGATCATACGGGTGTTGTCCGAGGGCGCGGCCGTGATCGTCAGCACGCCTTACATGGACGAGGCCGCCCGCTGCAACCGTGTGGGCTTCATGGCCGGCGGCAAGCTGCTGGTCGAAGGCCCGCCGCGTGAGCTTACCCTGGCGCTGGCCGGGCGCGTGCTCGAGCTCGCCGCCCACCCGCGTGACATCGTGCGCCGCGTGGCCGAAGCCGACCCCGACGTGGAAGATGTGGTGACCTTTGGCGACCGCTTTCACCTGCGCGTGCGCGCCGCCATTGGCCCGCTGGCCCGCCTGCCCGTAGCGCTGGCCACCGCCGGGGCCACGGTCGAGCGGCTGCGCCCGGTCGCGCCCTCGCTCGAAGACGTCTTTATCGCGCTGCTGCAACAGCAGGCCGCCCCCCAGCCATGATGCCGCCCTACACCGTGGCCTCTGCCTTGTCATTTGGACCATCCGATGTGGCTGTGGCCCGACCTTCTCGGCTTAGGCAGCCCCTGGCCGTCACCCGCCTGCCGGATTTGTCATTTCGAACCCCCCCTCAGGCCGCTAGTTCTAGCCTAACACTTTGGGGGGTGAGAAATCTGCAACTCGGACCCACTCGGCCCGTCGTCTTCATCGCGCTGCCACAATGCCCGGCGGAGTCCCACTCATGACCGACACCGTCATTGAGGTCAACGACCTCGTCAAGCAATTCGGCGACTTCACCGCCATCGACCACGTCTCCTTCCAGGTGCAGCGCGGCGAAGTCGTTGGCTACCTCGGCCCCAACGGCTCCGGCAAGACCACCACCATGCGCGTGCTGCTCGGCCTGCTGCGCCCCACCAGCGGCACCGCCCGCGTGCTCGGCTTCGATGTCGTCCAGCAGGCCGAGCGCATCCGCCCGCTCGTCGGCTACATGAGCCAGAAGTTCGCCCTCTACGAAGACCTGACCGTGCGCGAGAACCTGGTCTTCTACGCCGGCGTCTATGGCATGGGGCCGAGCCTCTACCGCCCGCGTGTCAAAGAAGTGCTCGAGTTGGTCGGCCTGGCCGGCCGCGAAAGCGACCTGGCGCGCATCCTCGCCGGCGGCTGGCGGCAGCGGCTGGCCCTGGCCATCGCCCTGGTGCACAAGCCGCAATTGCTCTTCCTCGACGAGCCCACCTCCGGCGTCGACCCTGAGGCCCGCCGCGCCTTCTGGGACATGATCTACACCCTGGCCGAGGGCGGCGCGACGATCTTTGTCAGCACCCACTATATGGACGAGGCCGAGCACTGCGGCCGGCTGGGCATCATGAACCGCGGCAAGCTGCTGGCGCTCGACTCCCCCAGCGCCCTCAAGCGTAATGTCGTCCCCGGCCAGGCCTGGGATGTCGTCGCCCAGCCGCTCGTGGGCGCGCTGGACGCCCTCACCGCTGCGCCCGGCGTGCGCTACGTCGGCCTGCTGGGCGACCATCTGCACGCCATCACCGCGCCCGCCGCCCATACCGCCGACACCGTCACCGCCCTCCTGCGCGGCGCGGGCTTCGCCGAGGCCACCGTCGAGCCGGCCGACATCACCCTCGAAGACGTCTTTACCGAACTCGCCACCCGCCAGCCGGCCGTGTCCTAGAATTCCGATGATTGGTGGCCTAATTGCGGCCAAAGTTAGGCATTGAGTTTCAGTATGTAGCTTGAAAGTCTGCGCTGACAGAACTAGCAGGTTAGTCGCAGCCGCACTAATAGAGCCGACGAAAAACGCAGCACGAGGGCCGGCCTCGCCGGCCCGAAGTGCTG
>JAYUUW010000416.1:0-3299 GCA_043754665.1 Anaerolineales bacterium
GCGTGTTGGTGGGCAAACTGACCGTTGTGGCCGGGGCCAAGGTCGGCGTGGCGGCTGGCTCCGGGCTCGCGGCCGCGCGGCAAGCGGCCGATAGAGTCAGTCCGACGGCGAGCGCGAACAGGCGTAAGCGCGGCATGGGCTTGTCTCCAAATGGCAGCGGGAACCGGGTTGTCGACGCCTGGCAGCGCCCGGACCAACACCACTATCAATAGTCTTCAGGGGGCGATTTGGTTCACTCGCCGAGCGGGGTGAAACTGACGCTGCGCCACTGCCAGGTGCGCAGCACCCGGCCATCCGGGAGGCGCCGTTCTTCCTCGCCAAAGGGCAGCCAGCGCCCGACCACCGCGCGGTAGTCTTCCCAGCGCCATTCGCGCAGTTCCGCGTGAGGGAGGGCGCCCACATCGCAGGCGCGGCGCAGTAGGTGGGTGCGGGCGTCGAGCGCATAGTCGCGGGCGGCGCCGTCGCTGAGGCGCAGGCGCAGCACGTAGTGGGGGCTGCCGGTCTTGGCGGCCATGCCCAGCAGCGCCACGCCATGCCCGCGCGCTTGAAAGTCGGCCAGCGTGAGCGCCGGGCCGGGCCACTGTGCCGCCCGCCACAACGCCCGCTCCGCCTCGCCCGCCAGCGGCTGGGCGCGGGGCTGGCCGGGGGCCTGCACCCACGCACCGCCCGCGTCGTAGCGCAGGGTGTGGGTGCCGGTGGGCAGGGTGGTCGCCACGCACAGGCCGCCCGGCCGGGTGCGGCGCACCACTTGGCGGCTCACTATGCGGTCGGCTTCGATGAGGGTGCCCACTTGTTCCACCGCGCCCAGCGGCGCGCCGGTTCGGCCTAGCGCGGCCTGCGCTTGGGCGGCGATGAGTTCCGCCAGCGGGCGCGTGGGCTGGCCGCGCACCAGCAGCGGCGGGGCGGAATGAGCGACCGTGGGGTTCCAGCGCATGGTCCCCCACTTGTAACCGAACGCCCGCCGCCCGGCATCACCCAAATTAGGGGAAACACCGGCCCGGCTGGGCATAAACCCCCTGTTTGGGGAATTTGTAGGGGGCGACAAGCCGCCCAGTCTGCGCTATGCTTACGGGGTCTGGCGTTCTGGCGAGCATGAGGAGGCACACGGATGGCGTCAATCAATCGCGGGCGGATCGCCGGCGCGCTGGTGCTCATGGGGCTGGGGGCGTGGTTTTTGGCCGTGGAACTCTCGCCGGCCGTGCGCGCCTTCGCCTATGGCCGCGACACCTGGCCGCTGGAAATTCTGGGCGTGGCGGCCTTTCTGCTGCTGGTGGGGCTGCTCAGTTGGACGCCCGCGCTGGTCATCCCAGCCGCCATCTTAGGCGGGCTGGGCGGTCTGCTGTACTACCAGAACACCACCGGCGACTGGGAAAGCTGGGCCTACGCCTGGACGCTGCTGCCCGGCTTCGTGGGCGTGGGCTTGCTGCTGTTCGGCCTGTGGCGCGGCCACCCGCGCGGCCCATGGCTCGCGGCCGGCTGGCTGCTGGCGGTCAGCGCCGGGCTGTTTGCGGTGTTTGGTTCATTCTTGGGCGGCCCCAGCGGCCTGGGCCAGTGGTGGCCGGCCGTCCTCATCCTGCTCGGCCTCGTGTTCCTGGCCCAATCGATCGTCCGCCGCCGCCCGGCCTAGCCGGCGCCCAACGGCGGCCTGCAACCCAACGCCGTGCGCGGCGTATTAGTCCCTTAGCCCGGCTGATGTCGCTCCCTTAGTGAGGTTTCCCGATGGCACTCAACTATCGCGCCAGTTTGCTTGTCGGCTTGGCCCTGATTGGGCTGGGCGTGCTGTTCCTGCTCCAGCAGATCTTCAACTGGAGTATCTGGGACGCGCTGTGGCCCCTCATCGTCATCGCTTTTGGCGGCTTGTTCTTCGCCGGCATGGTCGCGGGTGGCAAGGGCGCCGGGCCGCTGGCGATGCCTGGCAGCATTATCACCGTCATTGGGGTGCTGCTGTTCACCCTCAACCTGCTCGACCACTGGGAAGCCTGGGCCTACGCCTGGGGGCTGATCGTGGCGGCCGTGGGGCTGGGGCTGGCCATCAACGGCTGGTGGAGCGACTTGCCCGGCCTGCGCCGCAGCGGCCTCGAACTGCTGCGCCTGGGCCTGATCTTGTTTGTGGTCTTTGCGGTGATCTTTGAGGTGCTGATCTTCGGCACCTTCCCGGTGGGCAACTGGTTCTTGCCGCTGCTGCTCATTCTGCTGGGCGGCTGGCTGCTGCTGCGGCGCAGCGGCCTGTGGGAGCGCTTATTCCCGCCGGCCACGCCCAACCTCCCGGCGGCCAAGGTCACGCTCGACGCGGCCGGCCGCCCCGTCGACGATCAATCCCAATCGCCGCGCTAAGCGCGCCGGCTGGGCAGGAGTCTAGTCATGGAAACGCACCCGTCACCGCGCTCACGTTCGTTGTTCGGCCCGATTGTCCTCATCGGCATCGGCGTCATTTGGCTGCTGGTCAACTTCAACCTGATCCCGGCCTTCTCGATTGGGCGGCTGCTGCGGCTGTGGCCGCTGTTCCTCATCGCCGCCGGGCTGGAGCTGTTGTTCGGCCGGGGCCGCGCCTGGATCGGCGCGCTGATCGGCCTGCTGACGGTGGGCGCGGCCGTGGCGCTGCTACTCTACGGCCAGCAGCTCGGGCTGGGGCAGGGCAGCGCGCTCAAGACCGAGGCGTTCGAGGCCCCGCTCGCCGGCGCGACCGCCGCCAACGTGACGCTCGATCTCGACCAGTACCCGACCGAGGTGGGCGGCACCGCCGACGCGGAGAACCTGGTAGAGGCCGACCTGACCTTCAGCGGCGCGGCCGTGTTTGAGGTGAGCGGCAGCGCCGAGAAGACCGTGAAGGTCGGCGTGCGGTCGGACAATGTGAACCCGTTCGACTTCTTGGACGACCTGGACGCCCGCTGGCAGATCGGCCTCAGCCCCGAAGTACCGCTGGACCTGACGATTGACGGCGGCTCGGGCACGGCGACCCTCAACCTGCAATCACTCGACCTGGATAGTCTGGCGCTCGACAGCGGCAGCGGCGCGCTCAACCTGACGCTGCCGCCGGACTCGGGCGCGGGCTATACGGCCGAGATCCTGGGCGGCTCGGGCAGTGTGAACGTGGACATTGTGGCCGGCACCAACGCCACGGTGCGCTTCGACGGCGGCAGCGGCGCGCTGACGGTGGACCTGCCCGCGGGCCAGGCGGTGCGTGTGGAAGTGCGCGACAGCGGCTCGGGCGGGGTGCGCCTGCCCAGCGGCTGGGAGACGGTGAGCGACGGCGACAACGACGAGGGCGTCTGGCAGACCGATGGCTTCGACACGGCCAG
>JAYUUW010000417.1:0-5361 GCA_043754665.1 Anaerolineales bacterium
TAGCTGCGCCACTACCCGTTGGCGATAAGGTCATTAAAATCACTAAGCCCCGCTGCCTGAGACTATCCATGACTAACAGGCTTGGGTACCATGCTTAACTGACGGTGCTTGGTTCAATGGTCGGCCCGCGCCAGATCCTGCATTTAGCGCGGTTCGTCTACCTGGTGAGCGTTATGATAATACGGCGGCCCGAAAGGGGCCAATTTCGGTGGGCACAACTAGCTTTACGCATTGTGGATGCGGCCGAACGCCTTTTTCGCCGCTCGCACCGTTACGTCGCATTCGGCCTCGCCGTGCTGCGTTGACATGAAACCGGCCTCGAACTGGGACGGCGCTAAGTAGACTCCGCCTTCCAACATCGCCTGAAAGAACACGCCAAACGCGTGCGTGTCAGCCGTCTTAGCGGTCGCCCAATTGCTAACCGGCCGATCCGTGAAGAAAGTCGTGAACATCGTCCCCACGCTCTGCATCACCGTCGGCACGCCAGCAGTCTTGGCCGCGGCGCGCAGAGCGGTCAGCAGCACGTCGGTGTTGGCCGCCAACGCCTCCCAGACGCCCGGCTCCTGCAATACCTGGAGCGTGACGATACCCGCCGTCATTGCCAGCGGGTTGCCCGCCAGCGTGCCGGCCTGGTACATCGGCCCCGCGGGTGACACCAGCAACATCACGTCGCGCCGCCCACCGTAAGCGCCCACCGGCAGCCCGCCGCCGATCACCTTGCCCAGCGTGGTCAGGTCCGGGCGGATGCCGTACAGCGCCTGCGCTCCGCCGAGGTGGACCCGAAACCCGGTCATCACCTCATCAAAGATGAGCAAGGCTCCGTCAGCGGCGGTGATGGCGCGCAAGCCGGCCAGAAAACCCTCCGCCGGCGGCACCACGCCCATGTTGCCGGCCACTGGCTCCACGATCACCGCCGCGATCTGGCCGGGATACTGCTCAAACAGCCGCTGCACCGCGCCCAGGTCATTAAAGGGCGCGACCAATGTGTCCGCCACGGTGGCCGGCGGCACGCCGGGCGAGTCGGGCAGGCCCAGGGTCGCCACGCCCGACCCGGCCTGCACCAACAGTAGATCGGCATGCCCATGGTAGCAGCCCTCAAACTTGACGATCTTGTGCCGCCCCGTGAAAGCGCGTGCCAGCCGCAGCGCCGACATTGTGGCTTCGGTGCCCGAGTTCACGAACCGCAGCATCTCCAGGTGGGGCATGAACTGCTGAATTAGCCGCGCCAGTGCCGCCTCCAGCGGGCTGGGAGCGCCGTAGCTGGTTCCCCGCTCTATCGCCGCGGCCAACGCCTGCACGACCCGAGGATGCGCGTGGCCCAGGATCAGCGGCCCCCACGACAGCACGTAATCCACCAGGCGGTTGCCGTCCACGTCCACGATATAGGCGCCCTCGCCCCGTTCGATGAACAACGGCTGCCCACCCACGGCGCGAAAGGCACGGACCGGCGAATTGACGCCCCCCGGTAAGATGGCTTGCGCCTCGGCAAAGAGGCGCTGAGAGTTGGTGGTGTTCATGGAATGGGGACCGTTGCTTTCCAGTTGAGCGGGTGCGTGAATAGGTGGCCGGGCGTTCAGGCCGAAGCGGTGGGCGGCAGGGCAGCGACCATGGCGGGGGCAATGAATTGCAGCGCCGCCTCCGCGGCCGCCTCACCGGAGGCAATGCAATCGGGCAGGCCGATACCCCGATAGGCATTGCCGGCGACAAACAGGCCGGGTCGCGCCCGCAGGCGCTGCTCGATGGTGGTGAGCCGCGCCAGGTGGCCCAGCGTGTACTGCGGCATGGCGCGCGGCCAGCGGAACACCCGCTGCACCTGCGGTGCGGCCTGGATGCCCAGCACCCGCCCAAGCTCCGCGCGTGCCAACACCGCCAGCTCGTCGTCGCCGCGCGCCACCATGTCATCTTGTCCGGCCCGGCCGATAAAGGCCCGGATTAGGCCGTAACCCTCCGGCGCGCGGTGCGGGAACTTGGTCGAGGTCCAGGTGCAGGCCAGGATGGGCCGCTGCTCCGCGCGGGGGATGAGGTAGCCATAGCCGTCCAGCGGGCGGGGGATGTCGCTCAACGGGTACGCCAGCGAGACGGTGGCCGTGGAGGCGTACGGGATGCCGTTCAGCGCCTCGGCCAGCGCGGCATCCATCTCAGACACCAGGCCGGCGGTGATGAAAGCGGGCGTAGCCAAGATGACGGAATCGGCCATGTGCGTCTCGCCGTTGGACAGCCGCACTCGGTAGCCTCGGCCGGCGGGGCCGTGCTCTAGGCTGGCGACCTCCACCCCGCGCAGCAGTTCAATCCCGCTCAGCCGCGCTTCCAGCGCTTCCACGATTTCCGCCAGCCCAGTCGTCGGCGTGAGAAAGGCGGGCCGGGCCTGGCCGTTCGCAGAAGCCGGGCGCGGCGGCGCCTGGCGCTGCGCCGCCAGCATGCCCTTGATCAACCCGCCGCTGTCCAACTCGACCTGGCGCAGTTGGGGGAAGGTCGCGGCCAGGCTGAGCTGCGCGCCGTCGCCGGCGTAGATGCCGCTGAGCAGCGGCTCGATCAAATGGTCGTACGCCTCGCGGCCCAGCCGCCGCCGCACGAACGCCGCCACGCTCTCATCGCTGCCCGCCACCCTTCGGGGCAGCACGTAGTCCAGGGCCATGCGCAGTTTGCCCCACGGCGAGATCAGGCCACTGCGCGCCAACGGGCCAAAGCGCGTCGGGATCAGGCCGGTCAGGCCTTCGGGCAAGTCGTACAACCGGTCGCCGCGCTGTACATAGGTGCGGCGGACGTTCGGGTTGGTGCCGTGCAGCCGCTGCTCTAGCCCCAGTTCGCGGCACAACCCCAGGCCGCGTGGCTTGTACGAGAGGAACGTGTCCGGCCCGCCCTCGATCACAAACCCATCCACGCGGTCGGTGACGATCTTGCCGCCCAGGCGCGGCTCGCGCTCTACCAGGGTGACCGCCAGGTCGCGCCGCGCCCGCGTCAGCCGGTACGCCGCTGCCAGTCCGGCAATGCCGCCGCCCACAATCACCACGCGCTTCATCGCCAGCCGGCCTCGGCCGCCGTGCGCTGCACGAGCTCTGCCAGCCCAGTGATCAGGATCGGGTCCGTGTTAAGCATCTCAATCCGTTCGAGCTGTACGCCGAGCGCCTGGGCCTGCTGTCGGAACACCACGTCCACGTCGTACAGGATCTCCACGTGCTCGCACACAAAGCCCACTGGTGCCAGCAGCACATGCCGGTGACCCGCGCCCGCCAGCTCGGCGATGACCGCGCCCGCCTCCGGCCCCAGCCAGGGGGCGGGCGTCATCGCCGCCGACTGAAATGCGAACTGGTGCGGGTGCGGGCCGAGCCGCTCCATCACGGCCGCCACGGTGGCCAGCAGCTCGCTGGGATAGGGATCGTCCCATTCCCGGATGCGCTGCGGCAGGCTGTGCGCCGTAAAGATGATCGGAACGCGGGCGCGCACTTCAGCCGGAAACCGGTTTAGCCCCGCCCGCACGTGGTCGGTCAGCGCGGCGAGATAGCCGGGCAAGAGGTGCCACCGGTCGATGCGCGCCACCCGGACCGGCGCGCCGGTCTCCTCCACTTTCTTGTAGTACGCGCCAATGCTCAGCCGCGAATAATGCGGCGCCATCACCAGCCCCACGGCGCGCGTGATGCCGGCCTGCGCCATGCCCGCCAGCGTATCCTTTATATACGGCTGCCAGTGCCGCATCCCCACATAGGTTTTGAACGCGTCGCCGGCGCGGTTGAGCGCTACTTCTAGCGCCGCCGCCTGCGCCTCGGTGCGCTCCCGGATCGGCGACCGTCCGCCGATCGCGCGATAGCGTTCACGCACCTCTGCGACGATCGCCGGCCCCGTCGCCCGGTAGGCGCGCACGTCTAGCAAGTAGGGTTCCACCTGATCCAAGCTATCCGGCCCCCCATAGGCCATGACCAATACGCCGATCATAGGTGGGGCGCTCGCCAACGGCGGATTACTGACACAAACGGTGGCTGCGGCTTGGGCCGGGGGTTATCGGGATACCAGCCAATCTCGGCGCGCACGGCCTGCTCCTTCAGTTCGGTGGCGCCCCAGATAAGCGAGGCGCCCGCCGCGCCCAGCAGGGCCGAGCCCCAGGCCGACGGTATCAGCAGCGAGATACCGATTAACACCAGGCCTGCGCCGACGACATACGGCCACCACAGATAGCCCAAGAAATACTCGCCCCGGATGACCCATACAAATCCCAGGCCGATGATCAGCAGCGTTGCCAGGCCCAGACCCAGCCCAAAGAAGTTCATCGTGAATGCTTCGGGTGCGGGGTGGGGCCGGCCGGCTCGCGCTTCAGCCAATCCACCGTCGTGGCGGTGGGGTATGCGGCCAGCAGCCGGGCGTGGCGCGGGTTGCGCGGGTTAGCCGGAGCGTGCCCATGCGCCACCCGGTGGTGCTGGCGGTACAACTCCAGCGCGTCAAACAGCAGGGTCATGCCCACGATGCCCAGTGGGCCCGAGAGGAACAGGCTGGGCGTCAGCAGCGCCGCCGCTTCGAACGCCAGGCCTAACCCGGCCGCCAGGCCGGCCGGCACCCACAGCGCGGGCGCGGCTGCCTCGATCTTGCGCACGCCGACGTGGCCCAGCCAGATGCTTAAAAACGTTGCCGCCGCCGCGATGGTCCCCATCCAGTTCAGATTCATGCCGCCTCCCGCACCGAGACCGCGTGCACCAGCTCAACCACCGCCCGCACGTTCTCCAACGGCGTCTGGGGCAGGATGCCATGGCCCAAATTGAAGATGTGCCCCGGCCGGCCGCCTGCTTGCTCCAGTACGCGTCGCACCTGCCGCTCTAGCTCGGCGCGGGGAGCAAACAGGGCCACCGGGTCGAGGTTGCCCTGCACCGCGCGGTTGGCGCCTACCTGCGCCCAGCCCCAGTCGAGCGGCGTGCGCCAGTCCAGTCCGATGACATCACCCCCGGCCTGCGCCATCAGCGGCAGCAGGGTGGCGGTGTCGGTGCCGAAGTGGATGATCGGCACACCGGTAGCGGCCAGGCGGCCCAGCACCGCCTGCGAGTGCGGCAGCACATAGGTGGCATAGTCTGCCGGGCTGAGCGCCCCGACCCAACTGTCAAACAGCTGCAGGGCCTGCGCCCCGGCCCGCACCTGCGCCGCCAGATAATCGCCCACCACGCTCGCCAGTCGGCTGAGCAGCGCGTGCCAGGTCTGTGGGTCGCTGTACATCAATTGTTTGACCCGCAGGAAATTGCGCGTCGCGCCGCCCTCAATCACGTGACTGGCCAGCGTGAAAGGCGCGCCGGCAAAACCAATCAGCGGCACCTGCCCGTCCAGTTCACGGCGGACCAGCTGCACGGCGGCTAGGACATGCGCCAAGTCCGCCTCGGGTGTCAC
>JAYUUW010000418.1:0-3230 GCA_043754665.1 Anaerolineales bacterium
GTCTCGGCCGGTTCGGCCTGCAGCACCGGCGAAGCGACCCCGTCGCACGTCTTGACGGCGCTCGGGCTCTCGGATCAAGCGGCGCGCGAGACCCTGCGCCTCAGCCTGGGGGCGAGCACCTCGCTCAGCGATATCGACTATACGGTTCGGGTGATGCAGGACTACTTCGCGGGGCGCACCGCGCTGGTCAACATGATGACGCCCGCCCAACTGAACGAAAATGTGCTGTTCGATGAGAATACCTTCATCCTCGACGTGCGCCCGCCGGACGACCGCAAGCAGCATAAGGGGCTGCCCAATGCCCACGAGGTGTCGCCGCTGTGGGTCGAACACTACCTGGGCCAACTGCCGCGCGATAAGGAAATTCTGGTGTACTGCCCCGGCGGCGGCCTGTCGATCATGGTGTCGTACTACCTGAAGGCCAAAGGCTTTAAGCACGTCACCAATTTGCGCGGCGGCCTCGACGGCTGGCGCCACCGGCGCAGTGACTTGTATCAAAAGTATGCTGGGCAGGGGGTGACCGTGCTCCAGCCGGACAAGGATTAGCCGCCCGCCCGGCCCTGGCCGGTCACCGAGGCCGCCGGCCGCTGTCTACCCTCAGCCCCATTCGGGGCCAATCTAAAAACACCGCCCATGGGCGGTGTTTTCTATTGACACGGCAACGCCAGACCGGGCCGGCGCCGCGTGTCAGGTGGGCAGCCCCAGCGCCCGCTTGACGGCCAGCAGCACAAACTCGTCGTTGAAGGGCTTCATGATGAAATCGCAGGCGCCATAGCGCAGCGCGTTGGCCACCGTGTTGCGGCCGGTTTGGCCGCTCATCATAATGATCGGGATCTGCGGCAATTGGCGGTGCAGTTCAGCCAGCACCTCCAGCCCATCGGGGCCGGGCATCTTCACATCCAGCAAAATCAGGTCGTAGGTCGTCTGCTGCGCCAGCGCCAGCGCCGCCGGGCCGTCGGGCGCGCCGGCAATCCTAAAACCCTCGATCTCCAAGAGTTGGGCCAGGGCCTGGCGCAGGTCTTCGTCGTCATCGGCGATCAGAATATGCGGTGTCATGCGTAGCGCTCCCCCCATTTCGGTAGAACCAAGCGGAACGTGGTGCCCTGCCCGGGAGTGCTATCCACCTCAAGGCGGCCCTGATGGTCTTCGACAATGCCGTGGCTGATCGCCAGCCCCAGCCCCGTGCCCTGCCCTGGCTCCTTGGTGGTGTAGAACGGCTCAAAGATGTGCTCCAGCACGTCCAGCGGAATGCCGCAGCCGGTGTCGCCCACCTCAATCACTAACTGCTCGTCCACGGCCCGGGTGCGCAGGTGCAACTCGCGGCGCGGCTGATCGGCCAGCGCATCGCGCGCGTTCGAGATCAAATTCACCATCACCTGCTCGAGCTGATTCGCATCGGCCCACACCGGCGGCAGGTCTTCCGCCAGTTGGCAGGTCACCGTAATGTCGCGCACCGTCAACTGCTCCCCAAACATATCCAGCGCGCTCAGCACCGGCTGATTGATATCCACCTTGGCATACGTGTTCGATGACCGGCGCGAGAAGTCGCGGAAGTGCGTGATCACGTGCGAAATCTTGTCGACCAGCGTGTCGATGGAGGTCAAATTCTTGACCAGCATCGCCTCCCCCAGCGTCCCACGCTGCTGGCTGCGCTTGAGGTTCTGCGCGTACATCTTAATCGCCGCCAGCGGATTATTAATCTCGTGCGCCAGCCCGGCCGAGAGCGTGCCCAGCGCGGCCAACTTGCCGGCCTGCACCAGTTGCAGTTGGGTCGCCTTCAGGCGCGCCACGCTGGCCTCCAACTCGGTCGAGCGCTGCTGCACCACCGCTAGCGACTCGACCAGGCTGTCGGTCACCTGGGCCTTCTTAATGGCGACCGCCGCCTGGTGGCCGAGCGACTCGAGCACCCGCAGATCGTCGCCGCCGAACGCCTGCCGCCGGGGGCTGACCACGCTCAGGTTGCCCAAGCTCTCATCGCCCGCCACCAGCGGAATGCACACCAGCGAGCCGCCGTCGACCCGCCCGGCCGCGTAGTCCGGGTCGCGTTCAATATCGGGGGAGTAGATGGTGCGCCGCTCGCGCATCGCCCGGCCGGCCAGGCTGCTGGCGGCATACAGGCGCGACGGCCCCGCATAGTCGGCCACCTCGCCGGCGGCGGCCCGCGCCGCCAGCAGCCCGCTCTCCGGCTCAATGCGGTGAATGACTGCGCCGGAGGCCGACGGCGAACAGACCAGCGCGCGGTCGACCACCACTTGCAGAATCTCAGCCAGGCTGCCGGCCGTGGCCAGGCTCTCGCTCACATCGAACAGCGCTTGCAGCTCGGCCAGGCGCAGTTGCACGCCCTGGAACAGCCGCAGGTTTTCCGAGGCCAGCGCCACCTGGTTGCCCAGGGTCGAGAGCAGTTCAATATCCCGCTGCGGGTAATAGTCATCGGGGTCGCGGCGGCCGAAGACCCACAGGCCCAACTGGCTTTGCTCCACCCGTAGCGGCACCGCCAGGCGCACCCACTGCGCCGCCGCCGCGCCGCCGGCCGGCGGGTCGGCGCTCTCGGGGCGGTAGTGGCCCACGGTGGTGAGCAGCTCGGCCAAATGCTCCGCCGTCAGCGCGCTCTCGGCCGCGCTGAGGCCGCTGGCATACACCTGATCGGGCGTGGTATCCGTGAACAAATACAGCGCCGACTGGCGGATGAACAAACTCGGCGTCACGCGCTCCACCAGCAGCCGCACCAGCGCCCCCCGGCTGTTGGCGGTGGGGATCTGGTTGGCCAGCAAATTGACCAGGTTTTCCGGCAGCGCGCCCATGCCGTAAGCCACCCGGTCTGCCAGCCGTTGAAACACCGCCCGCGCCACCGGCGCCGCAGTGACAAAAATCGCCGAAGTGATCAGGCTGTACAGCACGAAGCCATCGGACGAGGCAAAGGCGGCCTGCCCGACCAGCAAGATGACCACCAGCGTGGTCAAATACAACACCAAGAACGCATACAGGCTCAACAAGCGGTTCGCGCGAAATTCCAAGTCGCCCAGCGACCGCTTGTAGATGGTATAGGTATAGAACAACGGCAGGAGCGGCACCGTGAACAGCGCCAGATAACCGGTCAGGTTTGAACCCGAGGCGCGCTGCAGCAGGCTGGGCACAATCACCAGCAGCAGCCCCGGCCCCAGCGCCACGCCCGCGCCGGCCAGCATCAGCCGCGCCGCCGTCCGGCTGCCGGGCGAGGTGCGCGACACCAG
>JAYUUW010000419.1:0-3416 GCA_043754665.1 Anaerolineales bacterium
GCGCACCGGCTGGAGCGTCACTTCGGCCGCCAGCTCCGGCTGGGCGCAGATCTCCAGCAGGCTGTGCTGGACGCGCAGGGCGCGATACTCGGCCATGTAGCGGCCGGCCTGCCGCATGAACCACACCGGTGTGCGGTCGACCGGCTCGCGGCGGCAGGCGCGCAGGAAGCGGTCGTTCATTGGCATAGGGCCAGCGTGGCCTCCGGCGAGTGATAGATGCCCGTATGCACCGGCGTATCACGGAACGTGTAATCGCGGCCGTCGGTGGAGCGCAGTTCGTTCACCAAGTCGGAGAAGCGCGGCAGGTCGTCCAGCTCGTACACCACCACGAACTCCTGGTCCTGCACGCCGAACGAATACAGTAGCAGCTGGCTGATGTCCTCGTATTGCTTGCCGATCCGGATGTGCTCGTTCATCATGCCCTGACGCGATTCGCGCCCCAGGAGATACCACGCGGTGGTCTTGACGAAGGGGTAAATCACCAGGTAGCGCCGCCGCGTCGCATCAAACGGATCGATCTCCTGCGTGGAGCGGGTCTTGGTGTACTGCGACGGTCGGGTGTAGCCCCACAACGTGTCTAGCGGGCGCACGTAGAGCCGGTGGGGGTTGGTTGCCTGGGCATAGCCTTCAAAGAAGCGCGCGGTCGTGGTCGGGTCATCCACCGAGCGCGCGCTCCAGGTGATGACATCCACCCCGCTCTCGGTCGGCTGGTAAAGCTGGACGCTGGTCGCCGCAGCGCGCAGGCCCGCCAGCCAGGTGCGGCCCAGTTCCGCCCGCGCGGCGGGCGCCAGGGCCCAATAGGCGTCGGTAAAGGCGAGGCGCGCGAAGTGATTGAGGGTGCGGGGAGTCGCTTCAGGCATCAGGTCCTCGAGTGGGGCAGGTAAACACAGGCCGGATCAGATTCGAGATAATCCCCCATAACGGCGTAGGCCCGCCCGCGCTGCCCGCCGCAGACGTCTCGGTAGTCGCAGGCGCCGCACTTGCCTTTCAGCGCCGCCGGGTCGCGCAGCGCCTGGAACAGGGGGTGATGGCGGTACACGTCAACCACGTCGTCCGCGCGCACGTTGCCGGCCGCCAGGGGCAAGAACCCGGACGGCATGATCTCGCCCAGGTGCGAGATGAACAAGAAGCCGCGTCCGTCATTCACGCCTTTCACCGGGCGGTTGAGCCCATCGGCGTATTGGAAACCGGCGCCCTGGAAGGCCAGCGGCGCGGGCGCGCCTTCACCAGCACGACTGACTGCCGCGGCCCGTCGGCGCTCAATGGCCACCCGCCGGTACATGGGCGCGGCCGTGGCCTTGATGTCGAACGGACCACGCTGCGACAATTCGTAGAGCCAATGGAATATGCGCTCGTGCTCTTCCGGAGCGATCATGTCAGCCAGTTGGCCGCGCCCGGTGGGCACCAGGAAGAACACGCTCCACTGGACCGCCCCGACCTCTTCGACAAACTTCACCATTTGGGGCAGCAGCTGAACATTGTGCCGGGTGACGGTGGTGTTGATCTGGGCGCTCAACCCCACCGCCTGCGCGCTATGCAAGATGCGCATGGTGCGCTCCCACGAGCCGGGCACCTGCCGGAAAGTGTCGTGCACCAGCGGCGCCGGTGCGTCCAGGCTCAGGGCAATGCGCCGCACGCCGGCCGCCATCGCCTGTCGCAGCCGGTCAGGCGTAGGCAGGGCGGTGGCGGTGGGTGTCAGCGAAGCGCGCAGGCCCAGCGCGGTGGCGTGGCCGATCAGGTCAAACAGGTCACGCCGCATCATGGGATCGCCGCCGGTGAAAACGACGATCGGGCTTCCGAACTCCCGAAAGCGATCCAGCAGCCGATAGCCCTCCTCCGTGGTCAGCTCATTCGGATCACGCGTATGCTGCGCGTCAGCCCGGCAGTGCACACAGGCAAAGGCGCAGGCGCGGGTAACCTCCCAGGCGATGGTAAAGGGGGCCTGGTCAAAGTCCGCCTCCGTCATGTGCCGATCGTGCAGTTGCCGCTCGGCGGCAGCGCGCGGGGTTAGGTTCACTTCAGCCATTGGGCCGCCTCCTTCGCGTGATAGGTGATGATCAGGTCGGCGCCGGCCCGCTTGATGCCGGTGAGCACTTCCAGGGCGGTGCGCCGCTCGTCCAGCCAGCCGTTCGCCGCGGCTGCTTTGAGCATCGAATATTCGCCGCTGACGTTGTAGGCGGCGAGCGGCAGCTCGGGGAAGGTGTCGCGCACCTGACGAATGATGTCCAGATAAGCCAAGGCCGGCTTGACCATCAGCATGTCAGCGCCCTCGGCTACATCCAGCGCGGTCTCGCGCAGGGCTTCGCGCGCGTTGGCCGGGTCCATCTGGTGCGACTGCCGGTCGCCAAACTGCGGCGCGCCCTGCGCGGCCTCGCGGAATGGGCCGTAGAAGCCCGAGGCGTACTTGGTGGAATAGGACAGAATCGGCAGGTGCTCAAACCCGGCGGCGTCCAGCCCGGCGCGGATCGCGGCGACCATGCCGTCCAGCATGCCTGACGGTGCGACGATGTCGGCCCCCGCCTGGGCGTGCGACACCGCTACCTTGACCAATACATCGAGCGTTTCATCGTTGAGTACGTAGCCCTCGGGCAGTTGAGGGTGCAGGCGGTCGAGCCCACCGGTGCCTAGGTTCAGTACGCCGCAGTGGCCGTGGTCGGTGTATTCACATAGGCACACGTCGGTGATGACCGCCAGGTCCGGGGCGGCCTCCTTGATAACCCGCGTCGCCTGCTGCACGATGCCGTCGGGGGCGAAGTTCTCCAGCCCCACCGGGTCCTTGTGCGCCGGCAGCCCAAACAGCAGCACGGCTGGGATGCCCAGCGCGGCGATGGACTGCGCCTCCGTGCCCAGCCGGTCGGGTGACCACTGAAACATGCCCGGCATCGAGTCGATCTCGTGTTTGAGCCCCTGGCCATGTGTCACAAACAGGGGGTAAGTCAGATCGTCCGGCGTCAGCCGCGTCTCGCGCACCATGGCACGGAGGGCGGCGGTGAGCCGCAGGCGGCGCGGGCGCGTGGTCGGGAACCGGGCTGCGCGGTGCTCGGCCGGCGTTGTGTGTGTGGCATCCAGGTCCATAGGTTCTCCCGCAAATTATCCAGAACTCGTCCGCCGTCTACCCAGCCTGATCTGCCCTATCGGCGTTGGTGTGTGACACGTCGCCGCCAAGCGGTGGACGGCCCACGGCAAAGTAATCCACGAGCGCGGCGACCAACCCGTCCAGCGTGTACTCGCTGGCGACCACCGCCACTGGCAGGCCGGCTACACGCGCCGCGGCGGCTGTGACCGGGCCGATGCAGGCGATCGCCGGCCAGCGCGCGGCCGCTGGTGGGCCGCCTAAGAGCCGCGCAAAGTTGCGGACCGCCGACGCGCTGGTGAAGGTGACGGCATCGACGCCGCGTCGCCACGCGGCCAGGCCC
>JAYUUW010000420.1:0-3448 GCA_043754665.1 Anaerolineales bacterium
ATCTTCTCGCGCTCGCGGAAGCAATAGAACAGCACCGACTGCGAGGCGATGTCGGCCGAGTGCGTGCCCAGCCAGACCAGGTGCGAGGCAATGCGCTGCAACTCGGCCAGGATGACGCGCAGGGCCTGGGCGCGCGGGGGCACGTCGACCTCCACCAGCTTTTCCACGGCCAGGCAGTAGGCCAGGTTGTTGCCGATGGTGTTGAGGTAGTCAAGCCGGTCGGTCATCACCAAGGCCTTGAGATAGGTCTTGGCTTCCATGTTCTTCTCGATGCCGGTGTGCAGGTAGCCGATATCGGGCACGGCGGTGACGACAATCTCGCCGTCGAGCTCGACCATGAGGCGCAGCACGCCGTGGGTGCTGGGGTGCTGCGGGCCCATGTTGAGCAGCACCGTTTCGCCCGACTCAACGCGGGGCGTAAACAGGTGCTTGAGCTCGTCGACAGTCGTTTCTAAGAGTTGATACTCGGCCTGAGTCGCCATAACAGCCTCTATTCCTTGGCGTAGGGCTTCTTCTGGTTAATCTCGTCGAAGTTGAAGGTGAACTGGACTTCTTCGTAGCCCAAGGGATAGTCCTTGCGCAGCGGGTGGCCCTGCCAGTCTTCCGGCATGAGAATGCGGCGCAGGTCGGGGTGGTCGGTGAACTTGATGCCGAACATATCCCAAACTTCGCGCTCATGCCAATTGGCGTTCAGGTGCAGGCCCACGACGGTGGGCATCACCGGGTCGTCGCCGGGCACCTGCACCTTGAGGCGCAGGTTGGCCGGGTGGGTCAGCTCGCGCAACTGATAGATGACGTTGAAGCGCGGCTCGGTGGGCCAGTCGTCGAAGGCGGTGAGCGTGGCCAGGAAGGTGAAGCCCAGCGCGGGCGTCTCCTTCAGGTGGCGCAGCACATCGACCAGGCTGTCACGCGCGACCACCAGGGTGGTTTCGCCGCGAAATTCTTCTACCCGCACAATGGCCGCGCCAAAGCGCGCTTGCAGCGCGGTGACGGCTTCGCTGGTGTGGGTCATGCCCAATCCTTCATCTTTTCTTTCTTGACCTTCTCGTGCAGGGTCAAGACGCCGTGCATCAGGGCTTCGGGGCGGGGCGGGCAGCCGGCCACGTAGACATCCACCGGCACCACCTCATCCACGCCCTGGACGATGGCATAGTTGTTGAAGACGCCGCCGCAGGAGGCGCAGTCGCCCATGGCAATGACCCACTTGGGGTCGGGCATCTGGTCGTACAGGCGGCGCAGCACCGGGGCCATCTTGCGGCTGACGCGGCCGGCCACGATCATCAGGTCCGACTGGCGCGGCGAGGCGCGCATGAGCTCCATGCCGAAGCGCGACATGTCGTTGTTGGGCATGACGGTGCTGATCATTTCCATGGCGCAGCAGGCCAGGCCGAACAGCATGGGCCACATGGCGTTGGTGCGGCCCCAGTTGATGGCGGTTTCCAGCGTGGTGGTGACCACGCCCATGTTGCCGAGTTTTTGTTCGAGACCCATGGCTACCTCCTAAACGCGCGCCGCTATTCCCAGTTCAGCGCGCCCTTCTTCCAGACCCACACATACCCCACCAGCAAGATGCTGATGAAGACCAGCATCTCAACGAAGCCGAAGACGCCCAGCGACCGGAAGGTGACGGCCCAGGGCAGGAAGAAGATCACTTCGATATCGAACAGGATGAACAGAACGGCGATCAAATAGAAGCGCACCGGCATGCGGCGCATGGCCGGGCCGATGGGGCGCATACCGGATTCGTACGGGGCGAGCTTGCGCGGCGTCGGCCGGTGCGGGCCAAACAAGTGGCCCAGGATGACGACAATGCAAGCTATTCCGGTTGAGAAAATTAACAGGACGACGATCGGGATATAAGGTTCGAGATTCTGCATTCCGCTCCCCATCGCGACCAGCCAGCTGGCTGGTCTCCGAGTGTGGCGTCTGAGGGGTAGTCAGGCGCGAGTGGATAGGGTCGTATTAATAGTTGGTGAAAAGTGTGTAAAGTTTATCACAAGCATTAAGCCGAGTCAAACCAAGACGGCCCTTTAAGCCGCATTTGGCATGCTTTGGCAAACTTAGCGCAGGCCGGCGAGCAAATCGCTCTCGCGGCCGTTGCTGGATACGGTGCTGCGCGCCAGCACATAGCGCTCATGCCCAAACATTTGGGTGCGCTGCGGCTCGGGAATACTGGTGGTGAACAGCTTGGGCAGGCCGGTCTGCGGGTCAAACTCGAACTGGGTGCGGTGGCAGCTCAGCGCTTCGAGCTTGCGCGTCATCCAGTCGGCCACGGGCACCTCGGTGGTGATGGTTTCATCGGGCACGCCCACGAAGCCGAGGGCCTGGCCGCGAATGTCGGCGCGGCGGTCGCGGAAGGTGGGCACGGCCTCCAAGTAGCTGCGCGGCATGGCGGTGTAGTAGAGCTTGGCCGGGGTGAAGGCCGGCTGGCCCAGGTCTACGGCCGGGTCGCCGGCCAGCTCGAAGGCGCGCGTGGTGAAGTGGCTGACGGCGATGTGGTCGGGGTGGCCGTAGCCGCCCTCCGGGCCGTGGGTGATGACGATTTGCGCCTGCACTTCGCGGATCAGGCGGGCCACGGCGCGGGCAGCGTCTTCGAGCGGCACCTGATCGACGTCGCCGTCCTGGTAGCCGAGGAAGCGGGGCGGCTCGAGGCCCAGCTTGGCGCAGGCGCAGGTGAGCTCTTGCGAGCGCACGGCGCCCAACGTCTCGCGGGTGGCGAGGGCCGGGTCGCTGATCTTGGCGTCGACGCCGTCGCCGCGCGTGGCGCAGGCCACGTAGGCGCGGTGGCCGGCGGCGGCGGCCTGCCCCAGGCTGCCGCTGGAACTGCCCTCGTCGTCAGGGTGGGCGTAGACGCCCAAGAAGGTGAAAGTTTGGTCCATGGTCGCTAAAAAAGGAAGGTCAAGCTGCTAAAAGGCCACCGCGCACGGCCCCCCGGGCGGTGATTGGCGGCCAGTATACCACCAGGGGGGAGGACAAGCACCAGGGCAAGCGGATCTTATTTCCGTTAATTAGGAAAGATCCTCAGTCGGCTTAGAAACTTGATCTGGCTATGACAGCCCGAGACGCTGCGCGTCACCGGCCTGAGACCCAACGCCCTGAGGCCGGGTTGCTCATAACATGTTGGGGCGGTGCGGTTGGACGATGGGCCGAATAGGTCAAAGTTGCGGATTCCTCACCGGCCAAAAGGGAGTGCCAGGCCAAAATACCTGAGGCCGGGTTCGGAATGACAAATCCGGCGGGAGGGCGACGGCGGGCGGCTGGTTGCGCCTTGGGGGCTGGCCCGGGTGGGTGATGAGCCTACAGCAGATAGTCGCGCAGGGCGCGGCTGCGGGTGGGATGGCGGAGCTTACGCAGGGCCTTGGCCTCGATTTGGCGGATGCGCTCGCGGGTGACGCGGAAGTGCTGGCCGACCTCTTCGAGGGTGTGGTCTTGGCCGTCTTTGAGGCCA
>JAYUUW010000421.1:0-6583 GCA_043754665.1 Anaerolineales bacterium
CCACTCGGCGTCGCGGTTTTCGGGCATCACCGCCGTCAGGTAATAGCGCAGCGGGTCCGGGTCGTAGCGGGTCAGAAAGTCCAGCCCCCACACCGCCCAGTTGCGGCTGCCGGAAATCTTCTGCCCCTCCAGGTTGAGGAACTCATTGGCCGGCACGTCGTACGGCAGGTTCAGGTGCTTGGCGGGGTCGTCCTCGTACAGCCGATCCACGCCCAGCAGCTCGGCCGGCCAGATCACGGCGTGAAACGGGATGTTGTCCTTACCGATGAAGTAGTAGGTCTTGGCGGCCGGGTCGTACCACCAGCGCTTCCAGGCCGCCGGGTCGCTCGTGCGCTGGGCCGACCACTCAATCGAGGCCGAGAGATAGCCAATGACGGCCTCAAACCACACGTACAGCCGTTTGCTGTCCCAGCCCGCCACCGGCACCGGGATGCCCCATTCCAGGTCGCGGGTGATGGCCCGCCCGCGCAGCTCGCCGCTCTCGGCTTGCCGGCGCGAGGGGTTGAGCACCTGCGCGCGCCAGTGGCTCTTGTCGGCGTTCAGCCAGGTGGTCAGGGCCGGCGCGAGCTTGGCCAAGTCGAGGTAGAAGTGCTCGGTGTCGCGCAGCTCCAGCGCCACGCCGCTGGCCTTGGCGTGCGGCTTGATGAGCTGCGTGGCGTCGAGCAGGTTGCCGCAGTTGTCGCACTGGTCGCCGCGCGCGTTGGCGTAGTGGCAGATGTAGCACTCGCCCTCCACATAGCGGTCGGGCAAGAAGCGGCTCTCGGCGGGCGCGTACCACTGCGGCTCGGTCTGACGGAACAGGCAGCCGTCGGCCAGCAGCTTCAGGAAGATATCCTGCGAGACGCGGAAGTGGTTCTCGGTGTGGGTGCTGGTGAACAGGTCGTAGGTCAGCCCGGTCTGCTGAAACAGATCGAGGAAGCGCGCGTGAAAGCGCTCGTAGACGGCCTGCGAGGTCACGCCCTCTGCGTCGGCCCGCACCGTGACGGGCGTGCCGTGGCTGTCGGACCCGGAGACCATGAGCACGTGATTGCCGGCCAGCCGGTGATAGCGGGCGAAGATGTCGGCCGGCAGGTACGCGCCGACCAGGTTGCCCACGTGAATGTCGGCGTTGGCATACGGCCAGGCCACTGCGACGAGGATGTGTTCAGCCATGACGACCTCCAAACTACTACCCTGACAACAAAAACCGCCAGCCGAGGCTGGCGGTGGTGGGCCGGGACCGAGGCCGCGCCGGTTAGCGCGCGCAGCCGGTCGTCGCGGGGTTGGAGCCTCGGCTCCCCTCCCGCCACGGCGAGCGGCGCATCGCCAAATCTAGCCAGTCACACCGGGCGCGGTTCATGCAGATATTGTAGCACGCATGTCAAGCCGCTAATTACGGCGGGTGTCTCCGTAGAAGATGGCCGACTTTAACCCCGGCGAATGAATTCGCGGCTACACAAAGCGAAGCCCGCAGCCCTTTGGGCCGTCACCCAACAAAGAGCGTTGGGCAAGTGTGACCTGCGCGGGCTGGGAGCGCAGCGCCGTAAAAAGCGCTGCGGCCAATAATCCCGAATGCCCCTCTTACGGCGCGGCCACCGGCGCGAGCAGCGCCCAACTGCGCCCGCTGGTGGTGGTGTGCACCAACGCCAGTTCCAGCCCGGCCTGCGCCACCGCCCACCCTTCCTCGGCGCTCACAAAATTCAGCACGGCGGTCCAGGCCACGGTGTTGATGTACAGCCAGTGCGCGCCGCCGTCGGTGGTCTGGTACAGGCGGCGCAGCGCCACCGGGTCGTTGGGGTCAGCCGGGTCTATCGTCCAGCCGGTGGCGGCGTCGAGCCAGGCGTGGTCACGGGCCGGCATGGGCTGGGCGGTCCAGGTGTCGCCGCCGTCGGTGGAGGTATAAAGGTAGTGGTAGAGCGTCAGGCTGTCGGTGTACACCAGGCAGGTGACGGCGACCAGCACCGTCTGCGGCGCAAACGTATGCAGGTGGTAGCTGCCGCAGCCGCCATCCGGCCGGGTGAAGGCATCGGGCAGCGCGTCGGGCGCAGGCAGCGTCACGGCCGCCCAGGTGTGGCCGCCGTCGTCGGTGCGCTGGAGGAACACGCCGGGGGCCACGGCCTGGCAGTCGCCCGTCACCCAGCCGGTCTCCGCGCTCAGAAAGCCCAGCCCGGTCTTCAGGCACGACATCTGCAAGTTGCCATCGCGGCTGTCAAACGGATCGACCACGCGGGTCCAGGTCTGGCCGCCGTCCTCGGTGGCGAAGACCACCACGTAGTCGTGGTTCATGCCCGCGCCCACATGCGTCAACAGCCAGCCGTGGTCGGCATCCACAAAGCGCAGGTCTGAGGTGGCGAAGAACTCCACATCGCTCAGGTCGAGCGGGGCGCTGGGCTGCCAGGTCGCGCCGCCGTCGGTGGTGCGCCACACCAGCGCGGCGCTGTCGGGGGCGATGTCGCGGCCAAAGTAGGTGGCCCAGGCGGTCTGCGCGTCCTGAAAGTACGCCACGGCCGCGCGTCCGGCCGGCTCACCGGCCCGCGCCTCAGGCGGCGACACATCGCGCCAGGTCTGCCCGCCGTCGGCGGTGACCAGAATGTGATCGTAGGCAATATCGCCCAGGCCGTAGCCGATGGCCCAGCCGTTGGTCGCATCGAGCAGCTTGACGACCGTGAGCGTCACCGGCTGCCCGGCGGCGAGGGCGGGCAGCGGCCCACCCAGCGGCGGGGCGGCTGTCTTAGTCACGGCCGGCGGCGTGGCGGCCAACACTTGTTCGGTTGGGGTCGGTTCGGCCGCCAGCGCGGTGGCCTGCCCTTTCTGGGTTGGGGTGCTGGTGGGGGCCGGCGTGACCGTCAGCGCCACGGTCGCAGTCGCCGGCGCTTCGGTGGCCGCGCCGCCGGGCGAAGCCAGGTTGCAGGCCAGCCCGAGCAGCAGGGCCAAGGTGACGGCCGAAAGCGGGCGGGAATGAACGGATACCATACCCTAATCTTATCACGCCGAGGCGGGGCGGCGGCGGTTTAGCGCAGTTGCGGCCCATTCGTACTACAATGCGGCGGTGAAACCTATCCCTTTCGGAGGCGAGCGATGGAATACAAACTGCTGATTGACGGCCAGTGGGTGGGCGGCGGCAAGGCCCTGGAAGTGCGCAACAAGTACACCGGCGAAGTCATCGCCACCGTGCCCACCGCCCGCCGCGAAGAGGTGGATGCCGCTCTCGACGCCGCCGCCCGCGCCGCGCAGGTGATGGCCGACATGCCCGCCCACCAGCGCGCCAGCATCCTGCTGCGCACCGCCGCGCTGCTGACCGAGCGCCGCGAAGAGCTGGCCCTGACCATCGCGGCCGAGGCCGGCAAGGCGCTGAAGTTCGCCCGCACCGAGGTAGACCGCGCCGTCGGCACGTTCACCATCGCCTCTGAAGAAGCCAAGCGCATGCACGGCGAGACCATCCCGCTCGACGCGGTGCCGAACGGCGAGGGCTATTTTGGCTTTACCACCCGCCGGCCGGTGGGCGTCATCGCCGCCATCGCGCCGTTCAACTTTCCGCTGAACCTGGTGGCGCACAAGGTGGCCCCGGCGCTGGCCTCCGGCAACAGCCTGGTGCTCAAGCCGGCCAGCACCACGCCGCTGGTGGCCGTGAAGCTGGGCGAAATTCTGGTGGCGGCCGGGCTGCCGGCTGGGGCGTTCAACCTGGTGGTCGGCTCGGGCGGCACGGTGGGCGAATGGCTCATCACCGACCGGCGCGTCAACAAGATCACCTTCACCGGCAGCCCGCCGGTGGGCGAGCACATTCTGGCGGTGGCCGGCATCAAAAAGGTCACGCTGGAGCTGGGCAACACCTCGCCGGTCATCATCGCGCCGGACGCCGACCTGGACCTGGTCGCCAAGCGCGCCGCCATCGGGGCGTTCTACAACTCGGGGCAGGTGTGCATCTCAGTGCAGCGCATCTACGGCCAGCAGGCTATTGTGGCGCCCTTCACCGAGAAGTTTGTGAAGGCCAGCGAGGCCATGGTGGTGGGCGACCCGCTGGATGAGCGCGTGGACGTGGGGCCGATGATCGAACTGCGCGAAGCCGAGCGGATTGAGGCCTGGGTGCAGGAGGCGCAGAGCGGCGGGGCGCAGGTGCTGACCGGCGGGCGGCGCGAGGGTGCGGTGTATTGGCCGACGGTGCTGAGCGGCGTGACCGCCGATATGAAGGTGGTGGCCGACGAGGTGTTTGCGCCCGTGGCCTCGGTGCTGCCGTATGACGACTTTGAAGACGCGCTGCGCCAGGCCAACGACAGCGAGTTTGGCTTGCAGGTGGGCGTGTTCACTCGCGACATTGACCGCGTGTTCCAGGCCGTCAAACGGCTGAACTTCGGCGGGGTCATCATCAACGACACGCCGAACTTCCGGGCCGACCACATGCCCTACGGCGGCAACCGCCGCAGCGGTCTGGGGCGCGAGGGCGTGCGCTACGCCATGGAAGACATGACCAACATTCAGATGGTGGCGATCAGGCTGGGGTCGTAGCCAACCATTGCTCTGTTGACTCCGCCGCGCCCAGAAAAATTAGCACCGCCGCTCTCGTGAGAGCGGCGGTGTGCGTTTAACCAGCAAGCAGGCGTCCGAGCGGCCTAGACTTCAAGGTGCGCGAGATACGCTTCGACCATCAGCAGGTTGCGGTCGCCGGCGCGCTTGATGACATCGTGCAGGCGGTCCATCTTGTTGATCTCTTCCAACTGCTCGTTGATGAACCACTGCAAGAAGTCTTGCGAGAGGTAGTCGTTGTCGGCCACGGCGATATCCATGAGGCCTTTGATCTGGTCGGTGACTTCGGTTTCCCACTTCAGCGCGGCGGCGGCGGCCTCTTCGGCCGAGGCGAAGGTCGGCTTGGGCGCGGGGACGGCCGGGAGGGCCAGGCCGCCCTGCGTGTCGAGCACATAGTGGACCAGCTTGAGCGCATGTACGTTTTCTTCGGCGGCCTGCTCAAAGAAGAGCTTTTCCAGCAGGGTCAGTTTGGAGTTGTGAAAATGCCCGGCAATGGCCAGGTATTGCTGGTGCGCGCCGAGTTCGTGGCCGATTTGTTCATTGAGGGCGGCGGCCAGTTTGGGGCTGATTAACATGGGGAACTCCTTTTCGCAATAGGGACAGTCAACGTCCAAATTATAGCAGACCGGTTTTAGCCGACGGCCAGCAGCTCGTCGCCCACGTCAATGGTCGTGGGCTCGGCCTCGTACGCGCAGTAGAAGCCGCGCATGCCGTGGTCGAGGAATTGCAGCGCGGCCTTCACGTCTTCGGCGGCGGTGGAGCGCGTGGCGTAGCGGCTGAACTCCACGCACGGTAAATCCACCCGCACCGCGCCCAGCGCCACCAGCGCGCCCGAGGCGGCCCGGCGCACGACCAGCCCGCCGGCCACGGCCGCGAGCGGCACCGTACCTTCGGCGTCAACCAGAATGTTCTCGCCGGCGACGCCGTCGAACAGGTGGGCGCCGTAGCGGGCGCGCATGGCGGCGTAGTGGCCGGTGAAGCCGACCGAGAGGTCGTTCGCGCCGCCGCTGTTGCGCGTGGCCGGGTGCGCGGCGTGGTGGATGTCGAGGATCATGCCGCCATCGTCGGCGCGGGCCAGCGCGCCCTCGCGGGTGAGCGTCAGGGCGTCCACGGCGCGCAGCGGAGCCGGGTCGTACACGCGGTTGGGCTTCTCGCCCAGCTTGAGCGAGGCGCGCTGAATTTGCAGGCGGACGATGCGGCCGAGCAGGGTGAGGCGGTCAGGCGGGATGTCCATGCAATCAGTTCCTCCTTCAGTGGGCGCGGTCAATCGTTCCAGGCCAGCACCACGCCGGTGTCTTTGGTGATGTGCAGGCCGCCGGCGGCGTCAATCTGGGCCTGCACAAGGGCCAACAGTTCGGCGGGTGGCACGCGGCCGGCCAGTTCAGACCAGCTCGACATGGAGGTCAGGTAGTCCACCACCGGCTGGGCCTCGGTGACCCACAGGTGATCGGGGTACGAGCGGACCTCCACATGGGCGAAGGCCGGGGCCAGCACGGCGGCGGCGTTGTCGAGCCGGTAGCTGAAAAGGTTATTACCTCGGTCACCCCAGGGGTCGTAACCAGCCGCCAGGGCGTACAGCTCATTCAGGTGGTTCGTGCCGTTGGTGGCCGCGCACAAGCGCCCGCCAGGGGCCAGCATCCGCGCCAGCTCGCGCACGGCGCGCGGCAGGTCGGGCACATGATAAAGCATGTGGTTGGCGACCACCAAATCAAACCGGGCGGGCGGCAGCGGCAGGGCCTGGGCATCGCCCACGAAGCCGGGCACGCCCAACTGGCCGGCGGCGGTGCGCACCATGCCGGGCGAATAGTCGCTGACCGTCAGGCGCAGGCCGGCCGGCCAGTGTGCGGCGTTCTCGCGCCACAGCCAGCCGGGGCCGCCGCCGACTTCCAGCACGCGCTGGGCGGGGGCGAGGGCCAGTTGGTCGAACACCCACGGCAGCCAGCCGGTGGCGTTGGTGCTGAAGCGGCGGTGCAGGTCGGCGCGGGCCGTGAGGTTGGCAGGCGTTTTGTACTGCTGGCCTTGCAGGTAGGTCTGGTCGGTCACGCGTGACATGGCGCATTACCTCGGTGGCAGCACGCGGCCC
>JAYUUW010000422.1:0-2256 GCA_043754665.1 Anaerolineales bacterium
CATCAGGTTGTCGTGCGCGCGCACCCACCCAATGCGCGACGCCCCGTGGAATTCTATGTAGGCCTCGTCGAGCACCACGCCGGCCGGCAGCGCCAGCAAACGGCGCAGGTCGGCATCGCTCAGCACCGAGCCGTCCGGGTTATTGGGCGAGGTCGCGAAGATCAGCTTGGGGGTCGGGCCGCTCCCCGGCGGCGGGTCGAACAGCGCCTCGACCGCTTCCACATCCACGCTGAAGTCGGCGCGGCGCGGCACGCGCACCACCCCGCCGCCGTTCACCGCCGCGTCGAAGGCGTACATGCCAAACGTGGGCGGCAGGTCGACAATCCGGTCGCCGGGCCGCAAGAACAGCCGCATAATCAGGTCGATCAGTTCGTCGGCCCCGGCGCTCGCCAGCAGATAGTCGGCCGGCACGCCGGTATCCAACGCCAGCGCGGCCCGCAGCGCCGTGCTTTCGGGGTCGGGGTAGATGTGCGGCCAGGGCAGGTCGGCCAGCGCGGCGCGCACACGGGGACTGGGGCCGTAGGGGTTCTCGTTGGCGTCGAGCTTGATGATCTCGCTCGGCTGCAGCCCCAGCCGGGCCGACACCACCTCGAACGGCAGGATCGGCGTGTACGCTTCCATGGCGGCGATATCGGGCCGCAGCAGCGCTTCGATGTTCATGCCGCGCTGACCCTTCGCTCGGCGGCGTTGGCGTGGCCGTCCAACTGCTCGGCCCGCGCCAGGGTGGCCGCCTGCGGGGCAATCATGGCCGTCGTGGCGGCGTCGAGCGCCACCACACTGGTGAAGCGCACAAAGTCCATCACGTTCAGCGGCGAGGCAAAGCGCGCACTGCCGCCGGTGGGCATCACATGGCTCGGCCCGGCCACATAGTCGCCCAACACCTCAAACGAGTGTTCGCCCAAGAACAGCCCGCCGGCGTGCTTGATCAGCGGCGCCCACGCCCACGGGTCGCGCACCGCCAGGCACAAATGCTCGGGCGCATAGGCGTCGGCCAGGGCCACGGCCTCGGCCAGATCGCGCGTAAGCACGATGCCCGAGTGGTTGTCAAAGGTTTGGGTGATGATGCCGGCCCGCGTGAGCGTCTCGATCTGGCGCGCCACTTCGGCCTGCACGGCGCGGGCCAGCGGCTCGCTCGGCGTCAGCAGGATGGCCGAGGCCAGCACATCGTGCTCGGCCTGCGCCAACAGATCGGCCGCCACCCAGGCCGGATTGGCCTCGGCGTCGGCGATCACCACCGTCTCGGTCGGCCCGGCCAGCCCGTCGATGCCCACCAGGCCATACACCAGCTTCTTCGCCAGCGTCACATAGATGTTACCGGGGCCGACGATTTTGGCGACCGGGCGGATGCTCTCGGTGCCGTAGGCCAGCGCCGCAATGGCCTGCGCCCCGCCCACGCGCACCACCTCGGTCGCGCCGGCGATCACCGCCGCCGCCAGGATGACCGGGTTGACGTACTCCGAGTCGGGATAGTCCGGGTTGGGCGGCGTAGCCACCACGATCTCCGGCACGCCGGCCACTCGCGCCAGCACCACGGTGTGCAGCACAGTGGAAGGCAGCGGCGCGGTGCCGCCGGGCACATAGCAGCCCACGCGGGCCAGCGGCGATACCATCTGCCCCAGCACCCCGCCTAGCTCGGTCGTCACCCAACTTGTCAGCGGCTGATGGCGGTGAAAGCGCTCTAGCCGGTCGTTGGCCGTGAGCAGCGCGGCCAGCACGTCGGGCGCGATCATGTCGAGCGCCCGCTCCGGCGCTTTGACATGCAGATCGTCCAGCGTCACCCGGTCAAAACGTGTGGTGTACTCGCGCAGGGCGGCGTCGCCGCGCGCCCGCACGGCCGCCGCAATCTCGGCCACCGGCTGGTTGTAGCGCTCGTCGGCGTCAATCGGCTGGCGGCGCAACAGGCTGCGATCACAAATCTTCATTCAGCCTCCGCGCCCGCTCGGGCTCTTCTTCAAAGATGTAGGTCACGGGCGAGACGATCACGCCGCTGCCGCCCACCGCCCGCAGCGCCTTCACGGCCGGGATCAGCCGGTCCTTGTGGATGACGATGGTCACGGCGTGCATGATCTCACCCGCGCGGGTATAGACCGGTGCGATGGTGGGGCCTTGCAGGCCGCCCAAATCGGGCTGGGCGAACAGCGCCGCCGCAATGGCCTCGGGCGTGTCGCCGCGCATGTTGGCGATGACGACGTAGTTCTCCTGGCCGCGCAGGTAGGCTTCCAGGTATTCCAGCAGTTGGCGCGCCACGGCCAGCAC
>JAYUUW010000423.1:0-1579 GCA_043754665.1 Anaerolineales bacterium
CCACGCTCTACCCGGTGCAGCCCGCGCCGGCCGTCTTTGGCATCCGCGCCATGACCACGCTCTTGCCGCTAGCCGCCTCGCTGCTGGTAGTGCTGGCGCTGCACCGCTATCCCTTGCACGGGGCCAAGTTGGCCGATTTGCACGCCGCCGTGGCGCGCTTGCGCCTCTCTGACGCCGCCGATCCGGTGGGCGGCCCCGCCGCGTGACGGGTTGGTTTCGCGCGCGCCGCCCCGAGGCGCTGGCGCTGGCTGGGTTAGCGCTGCTGGCGTTGCTGTTCTTCTGGCCCGTTACCACCGGCCAGGGCTGGATTCCCCACGGCGGCGGCGACCTCGTCTCCTTCTTGTGGCCCACGTACTCCTATGCCGCCCAGGCGCTGCACAGCGGGCGGCTGCCGCTGTGGAACCACAGCCTATACGCCGGCGCGCCGCTCATCGCCGACAACCAATCGGGCCTGTTCTATCCCTTCAACCTGCTGGTCTTTTTGCTGTGGCCGGGGCTGCCCTACCTGGCGCTCGAAGCGCTGGTGATCTTCCACGTGTGGCTGGCCGGCGCGGGCATGTACGTCTTGCTGCGCGCCCTGCTGGCCGAGCTAGACCCCGCGCCGGCGCTCCCGTGGGCGATGGCGGGGGCCTTTGCGGCCGGCGCGGCCTTCATGTTCTCCGATGTGTTCGTCACGCACGTTGGCAACCTCAACATCGTGGCGGTGGCGGCGTGGCTGCCGTGGGCGCTGTGGGCGCTGCACCGAGGCCTCACTCGGCGCGCGGCCAGCTGGTGCGCGGCGGCCGGCGTGATCTTTGGCGTGG
Source organism: Anaerolineales bacterium (assembly GCA_043754665.1). Classification (GTDB taxonomy): domain Bacteria; phylum Chloroflexota; class Anaerolineae; order Anaerolineales; family UBA6663; genus JADZEK01. The sequence continues at coordinate 804 of JAYUUW010000423.1, forward strand.
CGGCGCTGGCCGGTCACGCGCAGCTCACGCTCATCCTGGTGGCGGCGCTGGGGCTGTTTGTGCTCTGGCAGGTGGCCGCGCAAGTGTTTGCCCCGGCCGACCGCCTGCGCCGCACCGGTCAGATGATGGCGTTGACGGCGCTGGTGTTCGCGGTGGCGTTTGGCGTGGCCGCGCTCAGCCTGGTGCCGGCGCTGGAACTCACGCGCTACACCGCCCGCGCCCGCCTCGACTACGCGGCGGCGGCGGAATACTCGCTGCCCTGGCCGGGGCTGGCAGGTCTGGTTTCGCCGCTGATCTTCGGGCGCGGCGCGCTGGCGGCCTGGGGTGCGTGGCCGCGTGTGGAACTGGGCTACGCCGGGCTGGTGACGCTGTTCCTGGCGGGCTTGGCGCCGTGGCGCGGGCGGGCCGGCTGGCCGCGCTTCTTGGCGGCGCTGGGGTTGTTTGGCCTGCTTGTGGCGCTGGGCGAGCACACGCCGCTCCACCGGCTGCTCTATCAGTATGTGCCGGGCTTCGCCAGCCTGCGTGTGCCGGCCCGCTTTATCCTGCTGACCGATTTTGGCCTCGCGGGGCTGGCCGGGTACGGGCTGGCGCGCCTGCCGCAGTTGCCGCCGCGCCGCGTGGCCGGGTGGGCGCTGGCGTTCGCAGTCGTCGCCGGCGGTGTGGCGCTCGCGGCCTGGCTGAGCGTGCCGGACCACGCGGCCCATGCGGCGGCGTTATGGGCGGGCCTGGGCGTGGCGGCGCTGCTGTTAGCTCTGGCGCTGGCGCTCGTTCGTGCC
>JAYUUW010000424.1:0-3837 GCA_043754665.1 Anaerolineales bacterium
TCCACTTGCATACCAGATGGTAGTTGGTCAGTCTCGTGCAGCCAGAACACGTATTGCTTGATCGAGGCTAAAAACGTGCGCACCGTATTGTTCTGCAAACCAGCCTTGAGCAGCCAATCATAGAAATCGCCCAAGCTTTCGGCGTGCAGCCCACTCACTGGTGCCGGCGTGGAGGCGGTGGTCAGCCCTGTCTCTTCGGCAAATTGCTGCCACCGCAATAGCGCGTAGCGGTAAGTGTCGCAAGTGTGTTTGTTGGCGCTGCGGCTGGCGAGGAAGGGTTCTGCGCCGTCTGGCAAGCTGCGGGGTGCGCCGGCGTTGCGTGACCGTGGCACGTCCACTGAGGCAACCGGCACCGGACTGTTAGCCCGATTGAGTAACGGCGCTTGCTGCTGGATAATCAGCCGCTCCGCCTGGGCGATGGTCTTCACCGCTTTGCCGGCCATCGCATAGGCCTGACAATCCAGCAGTGTCAGCAAGTCGATTTGCCAATTGTGCGAGGCGGGGGCGTGGGCGCGGACATATTGGCCGAGGGCCGATGGTCCGCTGACCTGACCAAAATAGTCGCTATCAATCTCAGTTGCCAGATGTTGCAGGAGGCGCTCCTGGGTGCTTTGGCGTGCGGCCTTGCCGACGTACAACACGGCCGCGCCATTCCTGACGCGATAGATGCAGTGGGCAGCGGCGTAGTAGGTCGCAGGCAAGCGGTTGTGCAGGAGATCGTCGATGGAGAGGGTAATCATCACGCCCCGCTACTCCGGAATGCTCATGCCGCGAATGGCGCGTTGTTTGGTTTCTTCACCGCGCCGGTCATAGTTGCTGGTCGTGGTGGGTGAGGAGTGCCCCAGCAGTTTCTGCACCGTGACCAGATCAACGCCGCCATCGAGCAAGTTGCCCGCAAAGGTGCGCCGAAAGTCATGCCAGGTGATGGCCTGCGCCAGGGCCGCTTGCGCCTGCCGCTTCGCTAGAATTTGCGCCAGGGCCTCGTCGCTGATGCCCCGGTTGGGCTGGACCTGGCCGCCCTTGCGCACGGGGCAGAATAGCGACCCGTCCATGACGCCGCGCGCAGCCAGCCACTTCAACAGCCAGAGTTCTGCGCTGGCATGGATGTAGACGTAGCGGCGCTTGTTGCCTTTGCCGCGCACTTCCAATGGTTGGCCCGTGGTCTGGCGCTTCCAATCTTCCAGCCGCAGGTCGGCCATCTCAGAGCGGCGCAGGCCGGTGGACCAAGCCAGGGCGATGATGGCGGCATCCCGCGTTCCGGCCGGGGTGGCGTCGGCGCCGCAGGCGCGCATCAGCGCCTGGAACTCACTGGGGCCAATGTGGCGGCCCTTTGGCTGCCGTTCGCCGGTGACATCTTCAATGCTGGCTACGCGGACGGCCTGGGTCACGATCTCGTCGCGCTGCTCCTTGGGCATCTCACTCTCGTAGGTCAGGTCGGCAATGCGGCGCGCCCACCAGCGCACCGCAGCCAAGGCTCGGTTGATCGAATTCGGTGACCGGGTCAGGCGCTGTAGCTGGGTAGCGTATTCTTCCACCAATAGCTTGGTGAGCGGCCGGGGGCCGCGCCACGTTTCAAATGATCGGAGGTCACTCAGATAGGCTCGACGGGTGTGCCGCGAATGTAAACGCGGATCGGTCTGAAGCAACTGGGCCATTTGATCAAGCAGCTTTTGGTGCGGTGTGGTAATTAGTGCTTTTGAGCTTTCAGACACTGTATCGTATTCCTGTGGAAACGTGGACTGCTTAGGCATTCCTAGACTCTTCTTGCTTCGAATATGCGCCTTGCTGGCTTAGTTGGTACCGCATGCCGCACCGTGTGCGCGTTAGCATAGCCATTTTCATTTATAAGTTGGGATAACTTAGATTATCACAAGTAATATTATCGGGATTTCTGCCCGCTGTCAACGCCCAATTGGTGGTACCTGAAGGTCTGTTCGGCCCGCATGGCGGCTAGCGTACGTGCCCTGGGAGCGTGGTGTATCATCGATGGCAGTGCCTGCTGTGCTGTATCCAAGGCCATGTCAACGCTTTTATTACGTTGTGCAGCCCAGCCACGTTGGGCCGCTGTGTGAGCCTGTGGGGGTCACGGTCGCCGTAGCGCAACCATCGCCGTACCGGCTCTCTCATGCGTTGACCTGGCCGCAGGGCTGAGCGAGCTCGCGCAGTGCCAGTGGCTGCTGGCTACCCCGTGCTGCAGGCTGCTGCCTTTCTAGCAACTCGTGGGCCGGGCTTTGCGTTCGACAGGGTTGCTAGAGTCTCAAGCGCTGATAGTCTGCGTTTCCAGATCAGCACGGCCATTTCATCATGTAAGATATCGTAATATATTAACTTACACAATTAAACTACCCCCCTTCTGCCCATTGTCCAGCAAAGGATGGTCATGGGTTGCGGTAATGAAATCGCTTTGTCTGCGCCCTGCGCCAACCACCGCCTAGGCGCTGTGGCAAGCTTATTGCAGTCCTGACCTCCGCAATGTCCGGCAGCGCGCCGTCACGGCCCTGCCCCTCGCAGAAGGGTCTCAGACTATGCTAAACTGCCCCATGCGCGCCTGCCGGGCGCCTGACGCTGCCAGCCGGGTTTATCGCTGGCTCGGCCAGGCAGCCGGCCAATGAATCGGCGTCCGCAGTCTATCCACGCGATCAACATGAAGTTCGACCGGAAACTCAAGACCAACAACTATGCGCCCAGCATCGTCTGGGTGTTTGTGGGCTTTTGGAGCCTGGCGCTGTGCGTCTTTGCCGCGCTGGCCGCCCGCGAGCCGCTCACCAACATGGCTCTGGCCCTGGGGCTTACCCCCAGCGTCACGCCGCTGGTCATGGTGCTCCCCACAGCCACCTGGCAGCCTGAGGCCACCGACACGCCGCTGCCCGCCGCCACCGTGGCCATTCTGCCCAGCGCCGAACCGGTCGTGGTCACCGCCGCGCTCGAGGTGCTTGAGCCGACCGCCACGCGCTTCTACGTCATCCCGGCCCAGCCCACGGCCATTCCCACGCCGGTGCTGCCCGAGGCCGCCGCGTTCCCCACCACCTGCGACGGCCCCGGCCGCATGAATATCCTGCTCATCGGCATCGATGGCTTCAACAACAACTACTACCGCGCCGCCCGGTCCGATACCATCATCCTGCTCGGCGTGAACTTCGCCGCCAAGAGCGCCCAGATGCTGTCCATCCCGCGCGACCTGTGGGTGCAGTTGCCGGGCCTGGTGCAGGTGCCGGAGGGCCGCATCAACACCGCCTACCACTATGGCGAGCTCTACAGCGCGCCCGGCGGCGGACCCGGCGAGCTGTCAGCTGTGCTGGCGAACACCTTTGGCCTGCGCGTTGACCGCTACGCCACCGTGAGCTTTACGGCCTTCGAGCAGGGCATCGACGCCATCGGCGGCGTGGATATCAATATTCCTGAGCCGATCCATGATGACTCTTACCCCCTGCGCGACGGCTCCGGCACCATTGCCATCGACTTCCCGGCCGGCCAGGTGCACATGGATGGCGCGACCGCCCTGATCTATGCCCGCACGCGCCACGACAGCAGCGACTTTCAACGCATGCGCCGGCAGCAGCAAGTGCTGTTTGCTGTGCGGAACCAACTGCTGCGGCCGCAGACGCTGTTGCAGTTGCCGGCGCTGACGCAGGCGCTCATGGGCGCCACCCGCACCGACCTGTCACTCGACGACATGGCGCTGCTGGGCTGCCTGGGGCCGCAAATTGATGTCAGCGCCATCCAGACCTGGGTGATTTCCGGCAACATGGTTAAAGACACCAAGCTCGCGGATGGCGCGCAGGTGCTGCTGCCGGTGATGGATGCTATTCTGCCCGTCCTGGAGCAATTCAATGTCGG
>JAYUUW010000425.1:0-5817 GCA_043754665.1 Anaerolineales bacterium
CGACATCGACCCCGGCGACGACGTCGCCGCGCGTGGCGACCAGGAAGCCCTGATGCACGCCGCCGCCAAAGTCCTTCCAGGCCCAATAGGCGGCGTCGCCCACGCCGGCCGGCGCCTGGGCGCTGAAGCCGGTGGCCCCCTGCGATAAGGCGGCCAGTCTTTCAAGGTAGGGTGTGTGATTGGCGGCCTGGTCGAGGGTGGTCAGTTCGTCTTGCGCGGCCTGGTCGAGCACCAGCCCAAAGGCGGTCAGTTGGAAGCCGCGCCCAGCCATAATGCCGATGGCCTGGTCGCCCTGACGGGCGTAGCCGCTGACGACCTCGACCCGCGCGTTGGCGTCGGAGTAGATGCAGACCCCTTCGCCGGCTTGGGCGGCGGTAACCGGCTGGCCGAGCACGGCTTCGGCGTCGGCCGCCGTCAGCAGAAGGCACATATCGACTTCGACCGGCGGTCCGGCGACGGGTTGGTCGACGGTTTCGGAGGTGAGCGCCAGGGTTGGTGCGGCGGTCGTCGGCGGAGCGTTGAGGGCCGCGAGGGTGGCGGCGGCGGCCGTGGCCAGACTGGCGGCCCGGGTGGGCGAGGTGTCGGTCTCGCCCTGGCTGCAGGCCAGGGTGGCCGCCAGCAGCAGGCCGAACGCAGCGGCGAAGCGAGAACGAGGCATCCGGTCAATCATGGTCCACTCCCCTTCCAAGTTGCCCGACAGGCGGCACGACGCCGCTCCAGTGTAGACCGGGTCAAGGTGGTGTCAACAGCCGGCAGTCCTAGGCCGGCTATTCGCGCAGGTAGTAGGGCAGGTCGATGACGGCGCGGGTGCGGTAGAGCGTGCGGCGGCGGTAGAGCAGCGCCAGCTTGATGACCCAAGCGGTCTGGTTGTGCAGGATGGCCTCCCACCAGTGGGCGGGCACAAACTCGGGCAGCAGCACGGTGGCGGTGCGGCCGTCGTTGTGCTCGGCGTCGGTGCGGTCGAGGAAATCGAGGAAGGGGGTGATGACCGAGCGATAAGGCGAGGGCACGATCTCCAGTTTCACGGTCTGGTCTAGCCCCCACTCGGCCCAGTCCTGGCGGATGGCGGCGCCGCTGTTGGGCTCGATCTCCACATAGACGGCGGTGACATTGTCGGAGAGCGATTCGGCAAAGCGCAGGGCCTCCAGCGTGCCGCGGTGCAGGCTGGAGATGGGCACGACCACGCGCGGCCGGGGATAGGGCCGCAGGGAGGGCGGCAGGCCGTGCAGCGACAGCTCGCCCCGCAGCGCCTGGTAGTGGGCGTGCACGCGCTGGAAGGCGATGACCAGCACCGGGATGAGCACGACGACCAGCCAGGCGCCTTCGAGAAATTTATTGAAAGCGATGATGACGACCGTGACGGCCGTGGCCAGCGCGCCCAGGCCGTTAAGGCCCAGTTTGAGCTGCCAGTGCGGCCCGCGCAGCCGCAGCCAGTGCATGACCATGCCCGACTGCGAGAGGGTGAAGGCCAGGAACGCGCCGACGGCAAAGAGCGGGATGAGGCTGTGGGTGTCGCCCTGGAAGCCGATCACCAGCGCGCCGGCCAGCGCGGCCAGCAGGATGATGCCGTTGGAAAACACCAGCCGGTCGCCTAAGAAGGTGAGCTGGCGCGGCAGGTAGCGGTCGCGGGCGACGATGGAGGCCACGCGCGGAAAGTCGACGAAGCTGGTGTTGGCGGCCACCATCAGCACGAGCACGGTGGAGGCCTGCACCAGCAGATAGAGCACGCCGGAACCCCAGATGCGGCGGGTGAGGGCGGAGAGGATGGTCTCGGACGGGCCGGCGACGACGGCGAAGTATTGGGTGAGGCCGGCGGTGCCGATGAACAGCACGCCCATGATGAGGGCCATGGCCAGCATGGTCTGGTTGGCGTGGCGGGCCTCCGGCGGCTTGAAGATCGGCACGCCGTTGCTGATGGACTCGACGCCGGTGAGCGCGGTGCAGCCGGCCGAGAAGGTGTGCAAAACGAGCAGGACCGTGACGGGCACCGCGGCGGGCGGCGCGGTGACAGCGAACGAACTGGGGCCATCGATCAGCGCGCGGACGAGGCCGACGCCGATCATGACAAAATACATGCCGATGAAGAAGTAGACCGGCACGGTCATGAGCGTGCCGGATTCGCGCAGGCCGCGCAGGTTGGCCAGGGTGACGATGAGCAGCAGGACCAGGGCCAGCACGGTGCGGTACGGCCACAGGGCCGGGAAGGCCGAGGCGGCCGCCGCCACGCCGGCGGTGACGCTGACGGCCACGTTGAGCACGTAGTCGATCATGAGCGCGGCGGCGGCCACCAGCCCGACGGTGTGGCCCAGGTTCTCACGCGCCACGGTGTAAGAGCCGCCGCCGGTGGGGTAGGCCTGGATGGTTTGCGAATACGAGAGCGCCAGCAAGACCAGCAGCAGCGCAATCGCCACGGCCAGCGCGCCCGAGTAGGCCAGCCCGGCCGCGCCGGCCACCACCAGTCCGAGGAAAATTTCCTGGTTGGCGTAGGCGATGGACGAGAGCGCGTCGGGCGAGAGGGCGGCCAGCGCGCGGGGGATGGATAGGCGCTCATGCCCCAGGCGCTGGCTGGAGATGGGCGGGCCGATGACTAATTCACGCAGAGATTTCACGTTGTGGCTGTCCTGGCGGCCGGCGGCCCGCGAAACGCGCCGGGGAGGCCGCCGGCAGATTATAGTCCCGCCGCTTCAAGGCTGACAACAACCCGCGCAAAATCAAAAATTAGTGGTAAGCGGGCAGGTAGTCGCCGTGGGCGGTGATGAGGGCGTCGACCAGCTTGTAAATTTGGTCCGGGTCAAGCTCGGCGGCGGTGTGCGGGTCGAGCAGGGCAGCGTGGTAGATGTGCTCGCGCTTGCCGGTCAGGGCGGCTTCGACGGTGAGGCCCTGCACGTTCAGGTTGGTCTGCATGAGGGCGGCCAACTGCGGCGGCAGCGCGCCGATGTGGGTGGGCTGGAGGCCGTTCTCATCAATGAGGCAGGGCACTTCGACGCAGCAGCCGGCGGGCAGGTTGTCGATCAGGCCGCGGTTGGGCACGTTGCCGTAGACCACGCGCGGCGTGCCGGAAACTTCGCTGTGGATGATGAGCGAGCCGTACTCGTGGCTACGGGTGACGGGCAGCGGGCCGTCGCCGGCTTCGAGCTCGGCGCGCATGGTCTCCCAGGCGGCGATCTGGGCCTCGCAGCGGCGCGGGTACTCGTCGAGCGGGATGTTGAAGGCCTCGATCAGGTCGGGCCGGTCGCGCTTGATGTACCAGGGCACATACTCGCTGAGGTGCTCACTGGACTCGGTGGGGAAGTAGCCGAAGCGCGTGAAGGCGTCGTAGCGCACGCGGTTGGTGGCGGGCACGCGGCCCTCGGCCGCCACGCGGCGCAAGGCGGGGTACAGGTCGCGGCCCTGGTGCTCGAAGCGCAGATAGAAGGCCAGGTGGTTGATGCCGGCGCAGACGTAGTTCAGCTCCTCGGGCGGCAGGCCGAGGTCGTAGGCGAGCTGGTGGGCGGTGCCCTGGACGCTGTGGCACAGGCCGACGGTGCGGATGCGGCTGGCGCGGCTGATGGCCCAGCAGTTCATGACCATGGGGTTGACGTATTGCAGGAAGAGGGCGTGGGGGCAGAGCTCTTCCATGTCGCGGCAGATGTCGACCAGGACGGGGATGGTGCGCAGCCCGCGCATGATGCCGCCGATGCCGAGCGTGTCGGCGATGGTCTGGCGCAGGCCGAACTGCTTGGGGATTTCAAAGTCGATGACGGTGGACGGGCGGTAGCCGCCAACCTGGATCATGGCGATGATGAAGTCGGCCCCGGCCAGGGCGGCGCGGCGGTCGGTGGTGGCGGTGATGACCGGGTGGGCGTCGAGCGCCAGGGCGACGCGCTGGGCGACGACCGCGGAGGTGCGCAGGCGGACGGGGTCGATATCGTGCAGGCGGATGTGGCTGCCGGCCAACTCGGGGAAGCTGAGGATGTCGCCGAGCAGGTTCTTGGCGAAGACGGTGCTGCCGGCGCCGATGAAGGTGATGGTGGGCATGGGCTGAGCTTTCTGCGCTGATGTTAAACGCGCGCTTTTGGCCGAGGTTGGAGGTGGAGTATACTTGAATCTGGCGGCGGTGAGCCGTTTTTGGTGCATCTCCGGATGTCGGCCACCTATGACCCCGGCGAATAAATTCGCGGGCAACGTAAAGCGAAGCCCGCCTGCGCGGGCTGGGAGTGCTGCGCCGCAATAAACGCTGCGGCCAATAATCCCGAAAGCACCCATCGACCTCGTGGTACCGGCACTCCTGCCACTGCGACCAATCGGCATTGTGGAAACGCCACAAACGTCACCTTTACATATGCGGACGCGGTAAGACACAGAGCACTTGAATTCAGGCGGCGGCCAACGCCGGAAGGTCGCCAGCGAGGGCGTTAGTTGGGAGAGTGAAGATGCCGAAGGCATTGTGCGCTTGGGGTGGGTGGGAAGGGCATACGCCGCAGGCCAGCATGAGCATGTATGTGCCCTTGCTGGAGGCGGGCGGCTTTACGGTGGAGGTGGTGAACGGCTCGGAGGTGTACGCCGACGCCGAGCGCATGGGCCGCTATCAGTTGATCGTGCAGTGCATTACGATGGCGCAGATCAAGCCGGAAGAAGAGAAGGGTCTGCTGGCGGCGGTGAAGGCCGGGGCCGGGCTGGGCGGCTGGCACGGCGGGCTGGCCGATGCGTTCCGGCAGAACACCGAATACCAATGGATGGTGGGCGGGCAGTGGGTGGCGCACCCCGGCAACATTATCGATTACACGGTGCAGATCACCGTGGCCGACGATCCGCTGACGGCGGGCCTGCCGGCTGAGTTTTCGGTCCGCTCGGAGCAGTATTATCTGCACACCGACCCCGGCAACCGGGTGCTGGCGACGACGACGTTCAACGGCGAGCATGCGCCGTGGGTGGCCGGGACGGTGATGCCGGTAGTGTGGACGCGGCACTATGGCCGGGGGCGGGTGTTCTTTTGCGCGCTGGGCCACCAGGCGGCTGAGTTTGACCAGCAGCCGGCGGCGCGCGAGTTGGTGCGGCGCGGGTTGTTGTGGGCCGGGCACGCGCTGTAGCGCGGCCGGCCAGGTGAGCGGTTAAGGTGAGGAGCATGGCATGAGCGACACATACTCGCCGGCGCGCGTCGGCGTGATCGGCTGCGGCAACATCAGCGACACGTACTTTAAGAATCTGCCCACGTTTACTGACCTGACGGTGACGGCCTGCGCCGACCTGGACCAGGCGCGGGCGAAGGCCAAGGCGGCGCAATACAAGCTGCGGGCGCTGACGGTGGACGCGCTGCTGGCGGACCCCGAGATCGACACGGTGGTCAACCTGACGGTGCCGGCCTCGCATGCCGAGATCAACCGGGCGGCGCTGGCGGCGGGGAAGCATGTGTATACCGAGAAGCCGCTGGGCGTGAGCCGGGAGGACGGCCGGCAGGCGCTGGACCAGGCGCGGGCGGCGGGGCTGCGGCTGGGCGGCGCGCCCGACACGTTTTTGGGCGGCGGGCTGCAAACGGCGCGCCAACTGCTGGATGAGGGCGCGATTGGCGAGCCGGTGGGCTTCACCTGCAACATGTTCTCGTTAGGCCCCGAGGGCTGGCACCCCGACCCGGAATTTTTCTATCAGCCGGGCGGCGGGCCGCTGTTTGATATGGGGCCGTATTTTCTGACGGCGCTGATCCACCTGTTCGGCCCGGTGCGGCGCGTATCCGGCTCGGCGCGGGTGACGGTGCCGGAGCGCACGATCACCAGCAAGGCGCTGTATGGGCAGAAGATCACAGTCAACACGCCGACGCACATCATCGCGGCGCTGGAGTTT
>JAYUUW010000426.1:0-5766 GCA_043754665.1 Anaerolineales bacterium
ACGCGCGGATCGTGGCGGATCTTGAAGTCGGGCCAGGCCAGCTCGTTGAGGTGGCTCAACTGCGCCTTGAGCGCCTCGGCTTCGGGCACCATGGTGCGCAGCTTGTACATGCGGAAGGTGCGGCCGCCTTTGCCGGTGCGGGTTTGGATGAACATCACCGGCGCGCGCGGGTTTTCGAGCTTGAGCGCCAGCATAGCCAGCCCGGCCAGCAGCAGGGCCGCCGGCGCCGCCGAGAGCACCAGCACCAGATCGAGCACGCGCTTGGCGCGCCGGTAGGCCCGCCCGCGCAGCCAGGCCCGGTCGGGGCGAATGGCCGCCAGCCACTCGGGCAGCGGCTGGGCGCGGGGGGGCAGGTCGATAATAGTCATACAAGACCGATTGGCGGGCACGGGCAGGCGGACCCGGACACGGGCGCGGCGGACATCATTCATGGGGGTGGCCTGCGGGTTGACTGGCCGAGGGTTCGGCGGCGGGCGCGGCGCTGTCGGCAGGCGGGCGCTCGATCACGGGCGGCGGGGGGGCCGGGAGGTCGCCCGGCGTGACGCGCTCGCGGGCCAGGCTGAGCAGCTCATCGAAATTCAGGGCGTCGGTGGGAAACGTGGCCAGCCCATAGTTGACGCGCACGTTGAAGCGCTCGGCGGCCACCGCTTGCAGGCGGGCGGCCAGCAGGGCGGCCTTGTTTTGATCGGTGTCGGGTGTCAGCAGGACCAGCCGGCCCTCGGCCTGTGGGTCGAGCAGCAGGTCGGTGCGGCGCAGCTGCTCCTGCACGAACTGCACCAGGCTGCCCAGCACGTAGCGCACCGTGATGCTGCGCTGCATTTGGACCACGGCCTGGTGCAAATCGGTCTGCACGCTGTCGCGATCGAGTTCAATCAGCACTACGCTGAGGGGATAGTGGTAGCGGCGGCTGCGGGCCAGTTCGCGCCGGATGTCATCGCTGGCTTGGGTGATGGTGGCCAGCGGCTGCCCGGCGGAGGCCAGGGCGACCCGTTCGACGGTGCTGAGCAGCGCGTGCAGGCTGCGATGGAGGTGAAACGCCAGCCCGGCCCCCAGCAGCAGCAGGCCAACCCCCAGCGCCAGGTCGAAGGCTTGCCCAGCGGCCAGCCAGGGCCGGCCGCTGGCTAAACCTTCGATCCAGCGCCCCAGTAGATAGAGCCCGGCCCAGGTTCCCAGCCAAGCGGCGCGTGGCAGGCGCATAGCGACCGGAATCAAAAGCCCGGCGGCCAGTGCGGCGGCTACCGCCAGTACCAGCGCCAGGTCATGCTGACTGCCTATGGTCCCATCCCACCAGTCGCGCGCCAGAACCAGACCAAACCACCCAACCAATCCGAGGAGAGCCTTGCGTACGGCGATCATTCAATCCCACAACGACTATCTGCCCCACCTGGGCAGCCACTAGACTGCGACCGATATCAGGCCGGCCCGCTCATAGCTGCGGACGGCCGCAAAGACGGTTCTAGCGTGTAAGTTAAGCTAACAGCGCACCCTGATCTGATGGATTTGGGGAGCCTGCAATCTACCCAACCCGGTCTGGTACTCAAGTACTACTATGCCGGTGGCTATTATAACAAAATATACCGATCTGAGAAGTTAAAAGTTACGGGGAGGGTGACTTTTGTCTAGAGCGCGCGAAAACGCCCTCTAGCCCGCCGGCGGCGCTGGGGTGGGGGCGGCCAGGCGCTGGCGGAAGAGCGGGATCACCTCGCGCGCAAACAAGTTCCACCCCGGCGGTGCTCGGGAAATCGGCGAAGCGTAGGATGAAGTGATCCACCCCCAGGTCGGCGTAGCGCCGCAGTTGGGCGGCTATCTCGGCGGGCGGGCCCACCAGGGACGAGTCGGGGTCGTAAAACGGATGGGCCTCGGCCAGCGCGCGGGCGGCGGCGCTGGTCGGGGCCAGCGCCACGCAGTCGCTCATCCAGGTCTTCACCCGGCCGTCGTAGTCGCGGCCCACGTCGCGGCAGTGGCCGCGCAGCGCCTGCAGCACGTCCTCGAACCCGGCCAGGCCGCCGCCGCCGTTCCACCAATAAGCATAGCGCGCCACCACGCGCAGGGTTAGCTTCCGGCCGTTTCCGCCGAGCATCAGCGGCGGGGGGAAGCCGCCCTTGGGCGCGCATACGGCCTGGTCCACCTGGTAGTGGCGGCCGTGGAAGGTAGCGCGCCCTTCTGTGAACATCAGCCGGATGATCTGGGCCGCCTCCGACAGCTGCTGAATGTGCTCCGCCACCGGCGGGAAGTGGTAGCTATAGGCGCGGTACTCGTCTTCCTTCCAGCCCGCGCCCAGGCCCAAGATCACGCGCCCGCCGGAGAGCGCCTGGAGCGTGGTCGCCATCTTGGCCAGCAGCGCCGGCGAGCGGTACGACTGCGCCAGCACGATGTTGCCGAAGGTGTAGTCGGGGTGGCGGCCGGCGAAGTAGGTGAGCGTGGTCCAGGCTTCCAGGTTGTCGGTCTCGACCGGGATGCGGGTGAACCAGGGGATGAAGTGATCGGAGACCCAGGCGGACGAGAACTGCCCGCGCCCGGCGGCCATGAGGCGGTTGGCCTGTTCGCCCAGCAGGGGGATGGGGCTGCCATCGAGCGTGAACTCGGGGAGGCGCACACCAAACTTAATCATGCCGTTGTCTGCACGGGGTCTGGGGCCATCGCCGTCCGGTAGACCAGTAAAGCAGAGCCGGCCCCGATTGTCAAAAGCAGCTGGCGGGCAGGGCCAAAGTCAGGCGCAAGCTCCGGTTGACAGGTGAATCGCGCGCGGCCTACAATGGCGACGCCGTTGGCCCGGGTCTTTCCCCCGCGCGGCCCGGTCCCCCCCACCATTCCCGTTCGTGGAGGCAGTCATGGATTTACTGCAATCATCGTCGGCCGCCGCCCTGAGCGGCTGCCGCGCCGTGCACAGCCGCGACCTGCGCCTGGCCGCGTCGGCCACGCTGCACCGGCTGGGCCTGAGGCTTAGCCGCGCGTTTATGAAGTGCAGCAGCACCGCCGAGACCGAGCGCGATTGGATTCGCGCGGCGCGGGTGCTGGTGAGCGACGGCGCTGAGTGGCAGGTGGCGCTGGAGCTGCGCGACCTGCCGCGCCCGGCGCCCGAGGCGGTGCAGTGGTTCGACCTGGGCGGCCGTGCTGGTGGAACTGCGCGCGGCCGGGCTGGATGACTGTTGGCCGGGCTGGGATGTGGCGCATGGCGGCGCGCTGCTCGAGGGCGAGGTGGCTCCGGCCCCACCGCTGCCCCACCGCGCGTTGACCGTCCTGGTCCTTCAACAAAATGTCGAAAGATCCTTCTACACCTGTTGCTGACAGGACCGAGTGGCGACGTTCGCGGTGGCGTAGGGAGCCTATGCGGAGAGGTGGGCGATTGATTTTGCACTAACGTGCAAGTAGACCGGCGAGGGTGAGGTGATCGCCTGACCTGTCGTCCTGGCCGACGTTTCTAGGAGCCAGGTTTGTTCCCGCGCGTACCCTGTCCTCTGCCGTATTCCAGGTGTATGTGGACCCTTGTGCACCGTCTTGTAGGCAGCAATTCAGTCGTCGAGCGCGCTGCCACCAACTGGCCCCTCAGTCGGGCGGGCCGAAGCCCGGAAGGCAATAGTCTGCAGGTAATATGTCCACAACAAGGGAACCCCCGGGTACGGGAATGGCGACAGCACATACAAACAAGGAGAGCCCTGCATTCCAGGGCTCTCTGTGTTCCTTATCATACCTCGGTGTTCCTCAGAGGCGCCGGGCGGATTTGAACCGCCGAATGAGGGTTTTGCAGACCCTTGCCTTACCACTTGGCGACGGCGCCAGATTTCGCGTAAGAGTGTTCCAAAACCGAGTAAGGGTCTACAGGCCTATTTAGTTGTTCCCTTGCTCGGTCCATTCAACAGGTGTGTGGCCATTATAAAGAATTCGGGAGGGCTGTCAATGAAGCCTTTCTTGACCCCAGCAGTTCTCAATTTGAAGGCCCAAATGGATGAAACGCGCGGCGCGGCAGAACCATCAGCGCTGGAGACCGGGGGAACAGCGTCGGCCGGTTGGATGGGGTGAGGCGCAAATGGCCGGCAGCGGGTAAGCGAAAGCGGGCGCGCACCAGATGACCGGTGGCGCCCAGGCGCAGATTGGCGGCCCCCGCACCGCTGGCTAGCCGGTATCCAACTCAAGGCCGTGAAACATGAAGGTCCAGACGGCGTCCCAGCTGTCAAACGGGAGATACCGCACGAGCGTTTCCAGGTCTTGAAAGAAGGTGCGTCGAGTGCGGAGTGCGGCCCGAATGGCCCGGTACTGGTCATCCACCAGATCCAACACCGTGTGAAAGAGAAAGGCCAGCAAGTTCAAGGAGAGCAGCGTGGAGGCCAAAAACTGCTGGCCATGGCCGAAATTGTGCTCCAGGTGATAGCCTTTGGTCTTGAGCACATTGTTGGTCTCATTTTCGACCTTCCAGCGCGTGCGCCCATCCCGAACCAGGGCTTCGACGGTGGTGTCGGTCGTGGGGAAATCGGTGATCCAGGCATTGTGGTACAGCAACACGCCCGTGTCTTCGCGCGTCACGGTCAGTTCACACCAGTGGACTTCCAGGGTCTGGGGATCGGCGGTCAGCGGCAAGTGATCCGTATAGCGGTAGGTATAGATTTCGGCGTATTGGCCCGCCCAGCGGCGGACGACTTTGGTGCCCAAGAGCTGCTGGGCGGCCAGAAACCCAACCGTTGTGTACAGATGCGCATGCGACTCCGGCTTACAGACCAGAATGAAGTGGAGATGGTGGTCGCGCAGCGCCTGGCAGAAGGGCTGCCGACTGTAGAGGTCATCGCCCAGCACGGTCACCGCTTGCCGAGCATAGAAAGCGCCGTGTTGTTCCAACCAGCGTTTGGCGGCGGTGATCTCACAAGCTTGTTTCTCATGCCCGTCTTGAGGCACTATGAACTCGGGCTCCAGCACCAGGACGTGCGGGTTTCCCGGCTGCACCACCACGGGGGTGAGCACACTGTGAAAGTATTGTGTTTGCCCGTTGCTCAAGACGCGTTGACTGCAATTGGGGCAATGGATTTTCTTCGACGTAAAATACTGGGTGCCGTCCATCGCCACCAGCAGTTGGCGCGCATGCGAGCGGTAGCTCGGGAGCACGCCGGCGCTGTCCAGCGCCTGAAACACGTGCCGATAAATCGGCCAGAGATGCTGGGGGCTGACCGGGTCTAGCAGGTTCCGGATTTCGCGCAGCGTGTCGCTGGGCAGCTCATGCAGGGCAAACAGGCGCTCGGCATTGCTCCGCCCTTTGGCCAACTTCATCGCCGTCTGATGGGCCAGAAAGGAAGCCTCTTGCGTAAAAAACGCCGCAAAGGCACCCAGGGCCGCATCGGTGACCTCGTACTGGGTGTTGGGGCCGCCCATACGGTTATCGGGGAAGCCGGCCGAAACCTGTTCCAACTGTTTGACCAAGCGGGGCATCGTGAGTTCTTCATACATAATGCCCAGGTTACCCGACCGCAGCCCGCACGTACAGGGCCACTTACGCGCCTATTTCTAAATTGAGAATTGCTGCCGGGCCAAATCGCTCCTTCCGTTTCTCCCTCTTTTCTGTTATTATTTGCGCCGCCCGCGCCCCCATCGTCTAGTGGACCAGGACGCGGCCCTTTCAAGGCCAAAACCGGAGTTCGAATCTCCGTGGGGGCACAGGAAGTCTCTGACCCTCTGGTCCAACCAGGAGCGCGTCTGCATCGCAGGCGCGCTTTTTGGTTAAGTTCCCTTGACGGCCGTCAGAGCTACAAGCCTAGATCAGTCGCAGCCATCCTCATAGAG
>JAYUUW010000427.1:0-2284 GCA_043754665.1 Anaerolineales bacterium
CCCGCCCCCGGCATCACCCCCAGGTTGATCTCCGGCTGGCCGAAGCGCGCCGTCTCCGAGGCCACGATCATATCGCAGGCCAGCGCCAGCTCGCACCCGCCGCCCAGGCAAAAGCCCGATACGGCGGCGATGAGCGGCTTCTTGAGCTTCTTCAATCGGTCCCACCGGGCGAGGTTGTCGCGCTGGAGCATCTCGACCGCCGACGCCCCGGCCATCTCTTTGATGTCCGCCCCGGCCGCGAACGCCCGCGCATTGCCGGTAATCACCAGGCAGCCAATCGCCGGGTCGCGGTCGAACGCTTCCAGCGCGGTCACCAGCTGTTCCATCAGCGCCGTGTTGAGCGCGTTCAGTTCCTTGGGCCGGTTAAACCGCACCAGCCCCACGCGCCCCTGCGTCTCGGTAAGAATGAATTGGTCAGTGGTCATGTGCTGCCTACCTCGCCGCTTGCGTCCCTAACCCCAGCCCACACCACATACCTTCGTGGAAATTCGTCTGCCGCCGCCGCGACCGGAATATCAAACCCAGTTCTCCCCTAACCCAATTCGTGCAATTCGCGCGAAGCGATTCGTGGCCAAAGGTCGTAAAGCGCCTATAGCTTCCCGCCCACCTGCCCCGCCACATACTGCCCCACGCCCATGATCGTCAGCATCGGGTTCACGCCAGAGGGCGTCGGGAAGACCGAGCCATCGGCCACGTACAGCCCCGGCACGTCCCAGCTTTCGCCGTCGGGCCGCACCACCGCCTGCGCCCGCCGCCCGCCCATACGGCACGAGCCCATCTGGTGCGCCGAGAACACGTTGTAGCTGTTCGGCGCCAGTCCGGCCCGTTCCACCTGCTGAATGTACGCGTCCAGGTTGTCGCCCGCGCGCCACGGCGCCAGCGCGGAGTGCGACGTGCCAATCTCCACCGCGCCCGCCGCCGCGTGCAGGCGAATGCACTCCCGCAGCCCGCGCATCAAATGCGCCCGGTCGGTGGCGTTCAGCGCATAGCGCAGCTTGGGCAGCGCGCCGCCCGGCCGGGGCAGCACCTGCCCCTCGCCCCGGTCGCGGGTCAGCGCAATGAACCCGGCGATGTGGCGCACGCGCTGCATCAGCGCCTTGGCCTGCCGCCCCGAGCGCCACGGCAGCCCCAGCCCCATGAAGCCGGGGTGCGCCGGGGGATGCTCCACCAGCACGCCATAATGCGCGCCGTCCAGGTTAGCCCACTGCGTCGAGTAGCGCGAGATCGGCGCGCCGGTCCACGGCTCAATCGGTTCGGCATACTCGCCGTACACAAATGAGGTCGGATGCAGCCGCAAGTGCCGGCCCACGTTCGGATTCGTCACGCCGCTGCGAGCCAGCAGCCCCGGCGTGTGCAGCGTGCCCGCCGCCGCGATCACCGCCCGCGCCCGCACCGTCAGCGCGTGGCCATTCGCCACCGCCCGCACGCCCACCGCCCGCCCCGCTTGCATGATAATCTCGGTCGCGGCGGCCCCCACCACCAGCCGCGCCCCGGCCGCCACCGCATCGGCCAGGTAGGTGCGCACCGTGCCCTGCTTGGCCCCGCGTGAGCAGCCATAGCCGCACGCCCCGCAGGCCGGCGGATCGCCGCACCCGGCCGCGTTGCGCGGCACGGGCGCGCAGTGCGCCCCCAAGGCCGCGCAGCCCCGTTCCAGCGCCGCGCTCTGCGGGCTGACCGGCGACTCGGCCAGCGTGACGCCCACCCGCGCACCGACGGAGTCCAGCGCCGCCGCGAAGGCCGGGCCGTCCCAACCGGTGCAGCCGTACTCCGTGGCCCACTCGGCTAGCACATGCGCCGGGGTGCGAAACGCCGCCGACCAATTGATCGTCGTGCCGCCGCCCAGACCCGCCCCGGCCAGCACCACCAGCGCGCCGTCTTCGGTGGTCAGCGTGTCATATAATTGCGTCAGGCCGGTGCGCTCGTCGCCGTTGAACTCGGCCTCCGGCGTCTGCCGCCCGCGCTCCAGCACAATGACGCTCTTACCGGCCTGCGCCAGCACGCCCGCCGCCACGCCGCCGCCCGCGCCCGACCCGACAATCACCACATCGCAGTCGAGCGTGGTCGACCCGCTCATTGTCAGTGTCGGCAGCGGCGCGGCGAAGCCCC
Source organism: Anaerolineales bacterium (assembly GCA_043754665.1). Lineage (GTDB taxonomy): Bacteria > Chloroflexota > Anaerolineae > Anaerolineales > UBA6663 > JADZEK01. The sequence goes on from JAYUUW010000427.1 coordinate 2,107, forward strand.
CCGGCGGCGGCCCGGCACTGCGCCGCGTGTAGCCCAGCGCCGGCCAATTGGGATTGTCGCCGCCATCCAGCGCGGGCAGCGAGTAGAACAGCGCGCTCGCCACGCGCTTGAAGGCCTGAAACAACTGCCGCAGCGCCGGCACCGACGACGTGGCCCAGCTTTGCAAAATCCGCTCCCG
>JAYUUW010000428.1:0-4090 GCA_043754665.1 Anaerolineales bacterium
GAACATGGAGTTCATCGCCAACCTGGGGCTGCTGCCCGAGCCGCTGTGGACCACCCTGTTCCTGGGCTGGCCGGGCGGCAGTTGGACGCCCCCCACCCCCAAGGGCCTAGTGTATATGGTCGACCAACTGCCCACCAGGCGCAAGCTCAACTGGAACACCAGCGTCATGGACCCGGCCACGCAGTGGAAAATTCTGCCGCTGGCGATCACTATGGGCGGGCATGTGCGCGTGGGCTGGGAAGACAACCCCTACCTGGAGGACGGCACCCCGGCGGCCACCAACGCGCTGCTGGTCGAAAAGATCGTGCGCATTGCGCGCGAGCTCGGGCGCGAAGTCGCCACGCCCGCCGAGGCGCGGGCCATCATCGGCATCCCGGCACGGTAAGTCGCTCCCGGCCCCGCCATGGTCATTGACACCCACGCGCATGTGCTGCGGCGGCTGCACGGCCGCAATGGGGCGGGCCGCACCCGCGGGCTGGGCTACGGCCGGGCGCAAATCGGCAAGGGCGCGCCGTTGGTGCATGTGCCGCCCTTCCGGCGCGAGACCACCTTCCCGCCGGACGTGCTGGTGGCGCAGATGGACTGGGCCGGCGTGGATAAGGCCGTGCTGCTGCAAGGCTCGTTCCACGGCGAGAGCAACGCCTACGTGGCCCAGGCGGTGGCGCGCTACCCGGAGCGCTTCATTGGCGCGGCGTTTGTCGACCCGCGCGCGCCCGACGCCCAAGCCAGCTTTGCGCAGTTGACCGGCCCCGGTGGGTTCAGCGTACTCAAGCTCGAAATGAGCGTGGGCTGGGGGTTTACCGGCCTGTACCCCGACCTGCGGCTCGATGAGCCAGGGCTGGCCTGGCTGTGGCCCGCCGCCGAACAGCAGGGCGTGATTATGGTGCTCGACCTGGGGGCCGTGGGCATCGCCTCGTACCAAACCGAGGCCGTGGCCGGCATTGTGACCAGCCACCCGGCCCTGCGTGTGGTCATCGCCCACCTGGCGCAGCCGCCGCTGGTCGCGCCCGATGACGCACACCTGAACGCGCTGTGGGAGGCGCAGATCGCGCTGGGGCGGCACGCCAATGTGTGGTTCGATCTTGCCGCGCTCCCGGCCTACGCGCCCGAGGACTATCCCTTCCCCACCGCGCGGCGCTACATCGAGCGGGCGGTGCAGTTGGTGAGCGCCGAGCGGCTCATGTGGGGCAGCGACGTGCCGGGGCTGCTGGCCCATGCCACCTACCCGCAGATCGTCAGCTACGTGGCGCGGCATTGCCCGTTTCTCTCGCCCAACGAGCGGGCGGCGGTGCTGGGCGAGAATGCCTGGCGGCTATTTGGAGAGGTCTTCCGGCGCAACCGCCGCTAACCAGCGGCCGGCGCTGGCCGGGCGGAAGACATCAATTCGGATAACGACGGAGAGGCTTGAACGATGAAGAAGGAAGACCGATTACTGCGGGTGGGCGTGCTGGGCTGCGGCCCGATTTCACAGTTTGCCCACTTTGAGGCCTGCCGCCGCGCGCGGAACGCCGAGCTGTATGCCATCTGCGACCGCGCCACCGACCTGGTGGACCGCATGGCGGTGCTGCACAACCCCACCACCACCTACCACGACTACGCCGCCATGCTGGCCGACCCGCAGGTGGAGGCCGTCATCATCGCCACGGCCGATGCCTTTCACGTGGGGCTGTGCCGCCAGGCCATCGCCGCCGGCAAGCACGTGCTGGTCGAAAAGCCCATGGGCGTCACCGTGGAAGAGTGCGAAGCGCTGCGGCAGGAAGTGGCCGCCTCCGGCCTGACGCTGCAAGTGGGCTACATGAAGCGCTTCGACCCCGGCTTGAGCTTCGTGCACGACTTTGCTAAGAACGAGCTCGGCCAGCGGCTGTCATTCAAAAGCTGCTACCACGACTCGATTTACCGCTACACCATGACGGACAACTTGCAGGTCATCCCCCTGGCCAGCCCGCAGGCGCTGCGGCCGGAAGGCAACCCCAAAGCCGACAAGCGCCGCTACTTCATGCTCACCCACGGCAGCCACCTTGTCGACACCGCCCGCTACCTGGGCGGGCAGATCGAGCGCGTCAACGCCCGCCTGGTGGAGCGCTTTGGCGCCTACTGCTGGTACATCGCTGTGGACTTCACCGACGGCAGCGTGGGCCATCTGGACCTGATCGTGGCCGTGCGCGGCGACTGGCGCGAAGACTTTCAGCTCGAAGCCGAGTTTGGCAACGCCAGCGGCAAAATCCACCTGCCCTGGTTTCACAAGACCAGCGAGGTGGAGGTGTTCTCGACTAAAGACGGCCTTTACCGCCGCCCGCTGGGCGAAGACGCCCACACCTACAAGCGCCAGGTGGAAGGCTTTGCCGAGACCATCCTAAACGGCGTGTCGCAGCACGGCGCGAACGTGGAAGACGGCGCCGAGGGCGTGCGCGTGCTGGTGGCGATTTCGCAGTCGGTGGAGCGCGGCGCGCCCGTGAAGCTGGCCGATGTGACCGGAGGCCTGGCGTGAACATCGGCATCTTCGCCAAGACCTTTGTGCGCCCGACCCTCAGCGCCACGCTCGACGCGGTGCAGGCGCACGGCCTGGACTGCGTGCAGTTCAACCTGGCCTGCGCCGGGCTGCCCTCCATGCCCGACACGCTCAGCGACGCGGTGATTGAGGACATCCGCCGGCAGATGGCGGCACGCCACATGCACATGGCCGCCATCTCCGGCACGTTCAACATGATCCACCCCGACCCTGCGCAGCGGCAGGTGGGGCTGCGGCGGCTGGCGGTCATGGCGGCGGCCTGCGCCCGGCTGGGCACGGGCATCATCACGCTGTGCACCGGCTCACGCGACGCCCAGAACATGTGGAACCGCCACCCCGACAACGACACGCCCGCCGCCTGGCGCGACCTGCTGGAGTGCCTCACCCCGGCGCTGGAGACGGCCGAGCAATATGACGTGACGCTGGCCTTTGAGCCCGAAGTGGCGAATGTGATCGACACCGCCGCCAAGGGCCGCAAGCTGCTCGACGAAGTCAAATCGCCGCGCCTGAAAGTCGTGCTCGACGCGGCCAACCTGTTCCGCGCCGGCGACCTGGAACGCATGCCGGTCGTGCTGCAGGAGGCCTTTGACCAATTGGGCAACGACATCGTCATCGCCCACGCCAAAGACCTGGCGCACGACGGCGAGGCGGGCCACCAGGCGGCCGGCACCGGCCTGCTGGACTACGACCGCTACCTGGGCCTGCTGCGCCAGAGCGGCTACGACGGCGCGCTGATCCTGCACAGCCTGGAAGAAGACCAGGTGGACCCGGCCGTGGCCTTCCTGCGCGGCAAACTCGCGGCGCAGGGCGCAGGCTAGGCGCGCACCCATGCCGTTCTTCGACCACGCCGGTTTGCGGTTTCACTATCTCGACAGCGGGCCGGGCCTGCCGGTGATCTTGCAGCACGGGCTGGGCGCGAACGTCCACCAGCCGGAGGAACTCTACCGCCCGCAGCCGGATTTTCGGTTCCTGGCGATGGATGTGCGCAACCACGGCGAGACCCAGCCGCTGAGCGACCCGGCGTTGCTCACCTTCGACACGCTGGCCGACGACCTGGGCGCGCTGCTCGACCACTTAGGTCTTCAGCAGGCCGTCATCGGCGGCGTGTCGCTGGGGGCGGGCATTGCGCTCAACTTCACCCTGCGCTACCCGGCGCGGGTGCGGGCGCTGGTGCTCTCGCGCCCCGCCTGGCTCGACCAGCCATTCCCCGCGAACCTGCACGGCCTGGTGAGCGCCGCCCACTATATCCGCCAGTACGGCGCGGCCGACGGGCTAGCGCTTTTTCAAACCTCGGACGACTACGCGGCCGTGCTGCGCCAGTCGGCCGACTCGGCCAACAGCCTGGTCAAGCAGTTTAACGACCCGCGCGCCGCCGAGGCAGTCGACCGGCTGGAGCGCCTCCCCGCCGACGCGCCCAACCGCGACCGCGCCGCCTGGGCGGCCATCCGCGTCCCCACGCTGGTGCTGACCACCCAGCGCGATCTGATCCACCCGCACGCCTATGGCGTGGCGCTGGCCGAGGCCATCCCCGGCGCGGTGCGGCACGAACTGACCCCGCAGTCGGTGAGCCGCGAACACTAT
>JAYUUW010000429.1:0-2119 GCA_043754665.1 Anaerolineales bacterium
GTACTGGGCGAACTGCGGGAGCGTGCTGTTCCTGACGTGCTAACGCAGCCTGTCCCACAAGCAGTTCGCGGCTGCGCCGGCCTGACGTCCACTATCCCGCGCGGCCACCCCACTCACCCGGCCAGACCCTGCGTCGGGCCGGGTGATTTTGCTTGCCGGTGGCCCGATCGCGGGTGACATCCATCGCTTATCTGCTGGCCGGAAGTCACTTGTTGGGGCGGTGCGTTTGCGGGAGGCTTAATCTGGAGGCGGGGGACCAATTTAGAACCAAGGAGACCCATTCAGCGGGAGACAGCATGACCATACAAGACGATATTTTTACTGCCATCGTGGACGGCAACAGCCCGGTGACCGATCGGCTGGTGGCCGAGGCGCTGGCCGCAGGTGCGCCGCCGGAGCGGCTGCTGCACGACTCGCTGGTGCCGGCGATGGCCGAAGTGGGCGCCCGCTTTCAGGCTGGCGAATACTTCGTCTCGGAAATGCTGGTCAGCGCGCAGGCCATGAAGGCCGGGCTGAAGCATCTGCGGCCGATGCTGACGAGCACGGCCGTCAAGCCCATCGGCACGGTCGTCATCGGCACGGTGAAGGGTGACCTGCACGATGTCGGCAAGAATCTGGTGGGGATGCTGCTGGAAGGGGCTGGATTCAAGGTGGTCGACTTGGGGGTCGACGTGCCGCCCGCGCGCTTTGTGGGGGCCGTGACCGAAAGCGCCGCCGACCTGGTGGCCCTCTCGGCCCTGCTGACCACCACCATGCTGAATATGAAAGGCGTGGTTGAGGCGCTGCGGGCTAATGAAGCCACCCGCGCCGTAAAGGTGATCATTGGTGGTGCACCGCTGTCGCAAGCCTTCGCCGATAAGATCGGGGCTGACGCCTTTGCGCCCGATGCCGCCGCCGGCGCAGTGCGGGCGCGCGAACTGGTCGCCGCTCCGGCGGTGCTGCGGGGGGCCTAGATGAATGACCGCGAGCGCTTTATCGCGACGGTGCTGGGCGAGCCGGTCGACCGGCCGTCGATCTGGCTGAATTGGGGCCCGTGGGCCTCGACCTGGGAACGCTGGGAGCGGGAAGGCAAGCCGGAGAGCATTAAGGACCACCGCACCTTTCTGAACCCGGACATGGTGCCGATGCCGGTGCCGAGCAACACCGGCCCGTGCCCGCGCATTCCGCGCACGGTGTTAGAAGAAGACGCCGATTACGTCACCTTTATTGATAGCTGGGGCATCAAGCGGCGCGACTTCAAGCACGCCGAGTCAATGTCGGCCTTCTTGGAATTTCCAGTCAAGGACCGGCGCGATTGGGACGAGTACAAAGAGAAATACTTGAACCCGGATGACCCCAACCGCCTGGAAGGCAACTGGCGTGAGGTGGTGCAGGGCTGGATGGATAAGGGCTACCCGATCCAGCTCGGCTACTACCCCGACGGCGGCGTCTTCGGCGCGTTCCGCTGGCTGATGGGCGACGAGGCCGGGCTGATTGCGTTTCACACCATGCCCGACCTGGTGCATGACATCATGGAGCGGCTGACGGATGTGTACCTGACCGTGTGGGAGCGGGCTGTGCGCGAAGTGCGGGCCGACTCGGTGCATATGTGGGAAGACCTGTGCTACCGGGGCGGGCCGCTGATCTCGCCCAAGAAGTGGGTCGAGTTCATGGGTCCGTGCTACCGCCGCATTAAGGCCTTCACCGTGCAGCACAACATTCCTATCCTCTCGGTCGACACCGACGGCGACCCCGACAAGCTCATCCCGCCGATGCTGGCGACCGGCGTGAATTTACTGTTTCCCTTGGAAGTGGCCGCCAACTGCGATGTGAACGTGCTACGGGCCAAGTACCCGACGCTGGCGTTCATGGGCGGGATCGACAAGCGCGTGCTGGCGCTGGGGCCGGAGGCCATTGACCGCGAGCTAGACCGCGTGTGGCCGGCGGTGGAAAAGGGCCGCTACATCCCCGACCTCGATCACCTGGTCCCTGATGATGTGTCGTGGGACAACTACCTGCACTACGCGCAAGAACTAAAGCGCCGGGTGGGCAAAGCCTAGAGCGGTTGCCAGACGCATGTAAGGCATCATGTGTGATTCGCCATGCGCCACGCTAGAACGGTTTTCGTAGGGCCGTTCGC
>JAYUUW010000430.1:0-2289 GCA_043754665.1 Anaerolineales bacterium
CGGGTGCGAGCTGGCGCTGGCCTGCGATATGATCGTGGCCTCGGAGACGGCGCGCTTCGGCCAGCCGGAGATCAACCTGGGGGTGATGCCGGGGGCGGGCGGCACGCAGCGGCTGACGCGCGCGGTGGGCAAGGCTGTGGCGATGGAAATGGTGCTCAACGCCCGCACGCTGACCGCCGACGAGGCGGCGCGCTTCGGGCTGGTGAACCGCGTCGCCCCGGTGGAAGCCTACCTGGACGAGGCGCTGCGGCTGGCGGCCGAGATCGCGGCCCGCGCCCCCATTGCCGTGCGGCTGGCGAAGGAAGCGGTGAACAACGCCTTTGAGACGTACCTGGCCGACGGGCTGGCCGACGAGCGCCGCGCCTTCTACTTCCTCTTCAGCACGGAGGATCAGAAGGAAGGCATGGCGGCGTTCATGGCGAAGCGCGCGGCGGGGTGGCAGGGGCGATAGGGCAAGGGGCCTAAAGCGTTGGAAGGGTATAAAGGGCAGAGCGGGGGGGACTCAAGGGACTCGGGGGCACGGAGGCGCGGTGGCTGAGGTTACGTTCCGAGACATTCAGAAGGGGCTGGCGGCGCTGGGGCTGACGCGGGCCAGCCGGGTGCTGGTGCTGGGTGACGCGGCGGCGTTTGGGCCGGTGCGCGGCGGGGCCGAGACCATTGTCGGCGCTCTGACGGCCAGCGCGGCGCTGGTGCTGGCCCCGGCCTTCACGCCGCAGTGCCAGGTGTGGCCGCTGGTGGGGCCAGAGCACAACGGCGCGCAGTACGCCGGCCACGCGGCTGAGAACGCGGCGGCCGAGTTCTTTCGCGCTGACCTGCCGGCGGCGGGGCTGGCTGAGGCGCTGCGGCATGGGCCGGGGGCGCAGCGGTCGAGCCATCCGCTCTATTCGTTTGTGGCCGTGGGCGAAGAGGCTGGCCTGGCGCTGGCGGCGCAGAGCCTGGCCGAGCCGCTGGGGCCGGTGGCGCATTTGGCCGAAGCGGGGCGCGGCGGCGAGGTGCTGCTGATCGGCGTGGATCAGACGGCCAACGTGGCGCTGCACTACGCCGAGGCGCGGGCTGGGCGCAAGCAGTTCGTGCGCTGGGCGCTGACGCCGACCGGCATTGTTGAGTGCCTGGCCTGCCCCGGCTGCGCCGATGGCTTCAACGGCATGGCGCCGTATGCGCGCCCGCTGCACCGTATCGGGCATATCGGCGCGGCGCGGGTCGAGCGCCTGCCGCTGGCCGAGTTGGTCGAGGCGGCGGTGGCGCTGCTGCGGCGTGATCCGGTGGCGCTGTTGTGCAGCCGGCCGGGGTGCGAGCGGTGCGAGGACGTACGGGCCTACGGAGACGCTACGCGAAGCGAAAGAGAAAAAGAAAAAGGGTGGGCGTAGGCAGCGATCAGGCGCGGAGCAAGCAATGACACCGGTGCGGGAAGGCGCAGTCATTTTGTTGGAGGACGACGACGGGCGCTATGCCTTTCAACTGCGCGACAACCGGCCGGACGTGGCTTACGCCGATTATTGGGGCCTGTTTGGCGGCTGGATGGAGCGCGGGGAGACGCCGGAGCAGTGCATCCGGCGCGAAGTGCTGGAAGAGTTGGGGGTGACGTTGGACCCGACCCGCCTGGAATACCTGGCGCACCGCCGCGCCGGCGATATCGTGGCCCATGTTTTCCGCTATCCGGCCAAGAACGCACTCGACACAGCCGAGTTGCACGAAGGCCAGCGCTGGGAATTTCTCAGCCCGCTTGAGATGACGCGGTACCGCATCGTCCCGCTGCATGAAGATATTGTGGTGTGGTTCGAAGCGACGGGCGGCTAGGCCGCCCGGCTCATAGAGAAAAAGAATGGGCCAGTCAACTCAGTTGACTGGCCCGTGCTGCTTAAGATGCGCGTTTGATTTAGCGCGCCCGGTGCACCAGCCTTAACGTGTGCGCCTCGCCGTCGTCGGGCGCGGTGACGAGGAAGAGATTAGCCTCGCGCTGGGTGCGGGCGGGCTTGCCGTCAAGCTCTGCCCTCATGCCGGGCAGCGCGTGGAAGGCGAAGGTCCAGTCGGCGCGGGCTTCGCGGTAATCGCCCTGGCTGCGGCCCCACTTGAGCGTGGCCCCCGCGCCGCCGGCCTTCCAGGTGAAGCGCGTCCGGCGGCTCTCGCCGCGCGTGTGCGCCTGGGTCGCGCCGTCGTCCTCGTAGTAATCCAACTGGCCGGTGCCGAGCCAGAAGTGCAGGCGCAGTTGGTCGCGCTGGATCGCGCCAGTGTGCTGCGCGGCGGGCCACATGGGCACAATTGCGCCGCCGCGCACGTAGAGCGGCAGCG
>JAYUUW010000431.1:0-5395 GCA_043754665.1 Anaerolineales bacterium
CGAAGCTGGCATTAGTCTGGCATTTGGCTGACAGCGCTATAATGCCCGTATCTTGCCACCGCGTGAAACGGACAAAACCTATGGAATTACTCAAGCAGCGCATCCGGGCGGAAGGCCGCAACCTGGGCTCCGGCATCTTGAAAGTCGATGGCTTTATCAACCATCAGGTCGATCCGGGCCTGATGTACGCCTGCGGGGAAGAGCTGGCCGCCCGCTTTCGCGACCTGGGCGCCACCAAGGTGCTCACCGCCGAAATCTCCGGCATCGCCCCGGCCGTGGCCACCGCCTATCACCTCGGCCTGCCGGTGGTCTATGCCCGCAAGCAGAAGCCCATCACCATGCCGAACGAAATCTTTTTGACCATGGCGCCTTCGCACACCAAGGGCCGCACGGTCGAGTTGATCGTCTCGCCCGAATACCTGGGCGCCACCGAGCGCATCCTCATTATTGATGACTTCCTGGCCTCCGGGCAGACCATCCTGGGCCTGGCGCGGCTGGCGCAGGCCGCCGGGGCGCGCGTCATCGGCATCGGCACGCTGATCGAGAAGTCGTTTGAGGGCGGCCGGGCGCTGCTGGCCGCGCTGAACGTGCCGATTGAATCGCTCGCCATTCTGGCCAACATGGATAACGGCCAGATTGTTTTTGCCGACTAAGCGGGCGGGTGCCGGGCGGCCTGCCGATTTTTGCGGCTGGATTTCTGAAGAATTACTGATTGATTTTTCGCGGGCCGTCCGGCACAATTGAGGCGTCGCCCTCCCCGCCAAAGGATTGTATGGATTCTATCGTCATCCTCGACTTCGGCTCACAATACTCCCAGCTCATCGCCCGCCGCGTGCGCGAGGCCCACATCTACTGCCAGCTTTTCCCGCACGACGCGCCCGCTGAACAGGTGCTGGCGCTGAACCCGGCGGGCTTCATCCTCTCCGGCAGCCACAACTCGGTCTACGATCCCGGCGCGCCGCAACTACCGGCCTATGTGCTGGCCTCCGGCCGGCCGGTGCTGGGCATTTGCTACGGCATGCAGTTGCTGGCCCACGCCCTGGGCGGCCGGGTGGCGGCCTCCGACCGCCGCGAATACGGCCGGGCCGAGGTGCGCCCGTACCCCGCCGCGCCGGGCGCGGCCTTCAAGCTGCCGCCCGCGAACTTTCAGGCCTGGATGAGCCACGGCGACAAGGTCGACCAACTGCCGCGCGGCTTCACCAGCCTGGCCGACTCGGATAACTGCCAGTACGCCGCCATGGCCGATCCGGCCCGCGGCCTGTTTGCCATTCAGTTTCACCCCGAGGTCAACCACACCGAGCACGGCCGCGACGTGCTGCGCAGCTTCTTGGCCGTGACCGGGGCCGCGCCCACCTGGACCCCCGGCTCCATGGTCGCCGACGCGCTGGCGAAGGTGCGCGCCCAGGTGGGGGCCGCGCCGGTGGTGGCGGCCGTGAGCGGCGGCGTGGATTCGTCCGTGGCGGCGGCGCTGGTGCATCGCGCTGTGGGCGACCAACTGACCTGCATCTTTGTCGATACCGGCATGCTGCGGGCGGGCGAGCCGGAAGCAGTGGCGGTGGCCTTCCGGCAGATGCTGGGGGCCAAGCTGGTGGCCGTGAACGCCGCCGAGGAATTCTTGGAGGCGCTGGCCGGCGTGACCGACCCCGAGCAGAAGCGCAAGATCATCGGCGAGAAGTTCATCCGCGTGTTTGAGCGCGAGGCGCTGCGGGCGGCTGGCCCCGGCGGGGCGAAGCTGGCCTTCCTGGTGCAGGGCACCATTTACCCTGACGTGGTCGAGAGCCAAGGCCCGGAGCGGCAGGTGGCGGCCAAGATCAAGACCCACCACAACGTGGGCGGCCTGCCCAAAGACCTGGGCTTCGAGCTGGTCGAGCCGCTGCGCTTCCTGTTCAAAGACGAGGTGCGCGCCGTGGGCCTGGAGCTGGGCCTGCCCGAGGCCATGGTCTGGCGGCAGCCGTTCCCCGGCCCCGGCCTGGCCGTGCGCTGCCTGGGCGACCTGACGTGGGACCGGCTGGAGACGCTGCGCGCCGCCGACAAGATCGTCACCGATGAGTTGGACGCGGCCGGCCTGCTGCGCGCTAACGCGGAGACGGGCAGCGGCACCTCGCAAGCCTTCGCCGTGCTGCTGCCGGTGCGCTCGGTCGGCGTCATGGGCGACTTCCGCACCTACCAGGAAACCTGTGCCATCCGCGCGGTGACCACCGACGACTTTATGACCGCCGACTGGGCGCGCCTGCCGTACGACCTGCTGGCGCGCATGTCCAGCCGCATTGTCAACGAAGTGCCCGGCATCAACCGCGTGGTCTACGATATTTCGAGCAAGCCGCCCGCCACCATTGAGTGGGAGTAAAATTCCACTCGCGCGGGAGCCGAACTGAATTATGCTGTTTGGTTGGTAGCGGGCGGCGGCCGTTCTCGCGAACGGCCCTACACGAGACTGGCGGTTGGGTGACGGCATACGTCAAATAGGAAGCCGCTCGAGTGGAGCGTGTAGGCCCGCGCGCCGGGCGAGCCAGCCACCAGACCAGTTGCTGCCATTGTTCTCACAAGTTCTCTATAGACATTATTGGAAATAAGAGCGAGCGCTCAGGTTTACCAACCACTGGACCGGACCCTAGCAAATTAACTGTCATTTCGAACCCCGCCTCGGGCCATTTGGCCTAACGCTGCCGTTTCGGCGGGTGACGCTTCGCGTCTCACCGATTGTTGCGTGTATCGCTTCTGCCGCACCAATTGGCGGCCGAAGCATGCGTAGCAGGTTATGTGCTGGTTGCTTCAACGGGTTTCCGATAAGGTCCTATGAGTGATTTGCTCATCTCTCGCCTCGACCCCGCCCGCGCCGCCGCGCTCGTGCCCAGCCTGGGGCGGCTGCTGCAAGACGCCGTGGCGGGCGGGGCGTCGGTCGGCTTTCTGCCGCCGCTCGCCACCGCCGAGGCCGAAGACTTTTGGCACAGCCAACTGCCCGACGTCGCGCCGGGCAAGCTGTTCATGTTTGCCGCCTGCGCCGGCGACGAGGCCCTGGGGTTCGTGCAGTTGGCGCTGGCCCAGCGCCCCAATGGCCGCCACCGGGCGGAGGTGCAAAAGCTGCTGGTGCACCGCCGCGCTCGCCGGCAGGGCCTGGCCACCCGCCTGATGCACACGGCCGAAGCCGCTGCCCTGGCCGCCGGCCGCCGCCTGCTGGTGCTCGACACGCTCGAAGGCGACCCGGCCGAGCGCCTGTACCTGGGCCTGGGCTACCAGTCGGCCGGCATCATCCCCTACTACGCCGAGGTGGCCGGCGGCTCCCTGCAAGCCACGCACCTCTTCTATAAGCTGCTCGCGGAGGGCTAATGACCGCTGGGTCTGGCCGCAACCGCCGGCGCTGCCCAAGCCACTGTCATTTCGAAGCATGCATGGCGCTGCGCGCCAGCGCCCCAGGCAGAACCAAGACTCTTTGGCCGCCCCCATGATTCCAATGTCATTTCGAACCCCGCCTCAGGCGATTGGCCCTCACGCTGCCTTCAAGCGGGTGACGCGAAGCGTCTCACCTTGATTCGCCTTGCCGCACCCTCGGCGGGCACATGTTCTGAGCAATATACGATGGGGCTACGCCCTATCCCTTAGGGCAGAAACGCGCTCGGCCCCGACCCAACGGCTAGCACCGTAGGGCCGTTCGCCTGTCCCGAACGTTCTTGTCGGGGCGAGAACGGCCGCCGCTCGCTATCACACGCGTTTTGTTTCTGAGCAAGCCCCCTTCAGGTCGCCCATCTCAACGCTGCCGTTGTGGGGGGTAAGACGCGAAGCGCCACCTTGCTGTTGCCCAAGCGGAACTGAATGACCTATCCGCTGCCCATTGGCGGGTGACACGCTTTTCGCCCCCAGCCTGAAATATACCCCTGGCGCTGTGGCTGGTGGTCAGTCTGGTGCGCTTGGGTCTATACTGGCTGGGCCGCTGACGATCGCCGCTCAAGGCCGAGGCCGCGCCCGCAACCTTAGCCCGCTGGGCGCGTATCAATGGACGGCAGCCAGTGCATTTAGTTTCTTAAGGAGATTGTGCAATGACGCTTGACTTTGGCGGCACTCTCAGCCGCGCCTGGAAAATTGTTTGGAACAATAAGATTTTGTGGCTGTTCGGCATCCTGTCCGGCCTGATGGGCGGCCAGGTCAGCAGCTCGAACAGCAACTTCAGCTTCAACAGCAGCAACCCCGGCCAGTCGCTGCCGGAGCCGATGCGCGACCTCGATCAGAACGTCATCCTGCTCATCATCGCGGGCGTGGTCCTGCTGGTGATTGTGATCGCCATTGTCTTCTTCATCTTGTCGGTCTTCGGGCGCGGCGGCCTCATTGGCGGCGTGCGCCTGGCCGACCAGCAGGGCCGCGTGAGCTTCGGTGAGGCTTGGGCCGTCGGCCGCCGGAAGTTCTGGAGCGTGCTGGCCATCGGCCTGGCGGTGTGGGTGCTGGGCCTGCTGTTGGCGGGCGTGTCGCTCGTCACTGCGGCCACCATTTGTCTGCTGCCGCTGGCCTGCCTGGGCTTCCTCTTTATCCCAGTGTTGGGCGTCTACGCCCGGCTGGCGCAGGTCGTGGCGGTGAGCGATGACGTGGGCGTGTCGGAGGCGCTGTCACGCGCCTGGCGCTTTATCACCACCAACCTGGCCAGCGTCATCATCATGGGCCTGATCCTGGTCATCCTCCAGGCCATCATCGGCTTCGTGGCGGCCCTGCCCTTCCTGGCGATTGCCGCGCCCATCATGCTGTCGATGGCCGGCTATGCCAATGACGCGCCGCTGGCGGGCGGGGCCGGGCTGGCCATCGCCGGGCTGTGCGTGGTGGTCTATGTGCCGGTCCTCATCGTCGTGGGCGGCATTTTGGAAAGCTGGGTCATGGCCGCCTGGACCCTGACCTACCAGCAGCTCACCGGCCGCGCGCCGGCCTCGGCCATGCCCGCGCCTCTGTCAGTTGCGTAACGTCTGACCGCTCGTTCGTGACCGGGGTGCGCTAACGCTGCTTGGCGCACCCCGGTCTGATACCCGCCCCTTTACCCCCAGCCGTTGATCCCTGCCTTCGACGGGGTGCATCCGGGATTATTGGCCGCAGCGGCTATTGCGGCGCTGCCCTCCCAGCCGGCGCAGGCCGGCTTCGCTTTATGTTGCCCGCGGTTTCAACCGCCGGGGTCAAAGTCGGCCAACGTCTCCGGATGCACCCCCTTCGACGCCCCGGCTTTTTGGCCGCCAGACAGCCATGCTACAATACCGGCAGTTACCCTATGAAACCGCGCCACCCTGGTTTCTCCCTGTTTTCCCGCCTGGCCCGCTTGGGCGTACTGCTGCCGAGCCTGCTATTGGGCGCGCTTGCGCCCAGCCGGCCGGTCTGGGCCCAGGATGGGGGCGCGGCCACCGCCACGCTCACCGCCGTCAACACC